>CAMDKL010000026.1 GCA_945900945.1 Pirellula staleyi DSM 6068 | reverse complement strand
ATTTTATGTCCACCTTGTTTTCCCGTGTTGAAATGGATTATCCCGAAAGCGATGGAAAGCCGATGGGCGAGACAGACTGGCACATCGATGCGATCATTCGACTACGCGACATGCTGCGCCTGCGGTATCGTGGTGAACAAGTCTACGTTGGCAGCGATCTATTGGTTTATTACGTCGAGGGTGAACCACGTCGTTTCGTAGTACCGGACGTCTTTGTGGTTTTTGATTGCGAACCGAAGGATCGTCGTACGTTTAAGGTCTGGGAAGAAAAACGGACTCCCGACATTGTATTCGAGATCACATCGCGTTCGACTGCACGCGAGGACCAAGTATTCAAGCCAAAGTTCTACGAACAGATCGGGATCAAGGAGTTATTTCTGTTTGATCCCACCGGAGACTATTTATTACCGCAGCTTCAAGGCTTTCGGTTCGTGAATGGAGCCCTAGCCGCTATGTTGCACCAAAACGACCAATTCCATTCGGAAGTATTAGGTGTGGACATTTCGATCCATGATACGAAATTGCAGTTGATCGATTCAAGAACAGGCAACGAGGTCTTGACCGGCGAAGAATTCGAGCGTCAAGCTAGAATAGCAGCCGAGGCAAAAAGCGAACGAATACAGGCGGAGTTAGACCAACTTCGAAAACAGCAGAAAGGATAAAGTATTTCTGCTTCTTTCAATTGCTCAAAGCCGTAAATCACGGAGCGACTTCTCGTAGATACTACATCCAAGTTTCGTCAGCGAAGATCGAATCGAGCGAACTCTCCGACCGCTTGGGTTTCGTTACCCAACCGGCCAAGTAGCTTTCCAGCGATTCATCCGAACCATCATCTTTACTCGCAGTTGCTAACGCTGGACCGTAGTGTGACGACTCAGTCGATACAGCCAAAACTGCAAGATCAATCTGCCCCTCGGTGCTCGAATGGTACTCCGACCGCAGAATCGAGCTTAAGATCTCGTCTTTCGACTGAATTCTGACAATTGCTTGGCTGTAACCAAGGTCCGCCATGGACGATTCGCCTTCGCCAGCCCCAGCATTTCCCTGAGCGTTGATGTAATTAATGACATCCAATACGTCGAGTGGATCGATTTGGCCGTTTCCATTTGGATCCAAGTAGGGTGGTACTGGCAAGTCGGACGGTAGTGTTCGGATACCGTTGAAATTAATGTCGTTAACCAGATTCAAGACGTCGATTGGAGAAATACTTCCGTCCCCATTAACGTCTAATCTATTAGCAGGATTTTGGTGGATTGATCCACCAACGACAATGGTGACCGTTGCGATATTACTTGCAAGGCCATCGTTATCTAGTACTGAGTACTGCAGCGTCGCTGTTCCAACGAAATTGGAAGATGGTGAATATCGAATCGTTCCGTCGGCTTGAACAACAGCCGAACCGACATCTGGACCGCTAGCAATTGCCACAGAGTTTCGATTGAGCGTTCCATCAGAATCGCTGTCATTTTGTAAGACATCCACAACCACCGGCGTATTGACGTTGGTTCTTACAAAATCCGCAACCGCCGACGGAGCGGAATTGATCGTGACGGTTACCAGTGCTTCATTCGAAAGCGCCCCAAGTGCATCGCGAACTCGGTAGGTAAACGTGTCCACGCCTTTAAAGCCAGGCACGGGTCGATATTGGATTCGTCCCGTCGGCTGGGCGGTGACTGTGCCATGCGAAGCTAACTGACCAATTTCCACAGTTCGCGGATCAATCGAAGTGTCCGCGTCGCGATCATTGGCTAACACATTGAGTAGTTCGGTAACACCGAATGGAACACTCAAATTATCGTCGACAGCAATTGGAGCATCGTTGTTCCCTGAAACGGTAATCGTCACGGTTGCCAAATTGCTGGTTGCACCAACAGCATCACGCAACGTGTAGGTGAACGTATCGAGCGCTGTCTCGCCATTAACCAGCCGTTGCAATTGAGCTGCATTGCGAGAGTCGTAAGTAAACTGGCCGTTCGGCAAAACGCTGACGATTGCACCCAGGGTACTGGTCGACTGCGACGTAGCCACTGTGATCGTATCGTTTGGCAAGTCGACGTCACGATCGTTGGAAATCACGCCTGGAGCATTGATGGTCAAAAGGACATCTTCCCCAGTCGAATATCGATCGTTCACGGCAACCGGAGCATCATTGATCGGTCTCAAAGTAATCGTAAAGGTCTTAGGTGCAGATTCATTAACATTGGGAGGGGTATTGGCTCCGTTGTCGCGAGCAATGACACTCACGATGGCTGAACCAAACGCGTCTTGTGCCGGAACGAATTCCAAGATGCCGCTTGCACTAATGGTTGGCTGCACCGAGAAAAGGCCCGTGTTGTTGTTCGTGGTCAAGATTGTAATAACTTGACCAAGTTCATCGGAACCCGTTGCAGGTGTATCGTTCATGCCCTGGGCAGGCACAATGTTCTTGATCGCTGGACCACTGTAGCGACTGGAGTCCTCGTCGACTGAAACGTTCCCGATGACATTGAAGCCAGGGGCATCGTTGACCGGACTGGCGACAATCGTCAACTTGACAATAGCAGATCGGTTGTTACTCGGCGACACGCCTGAACCGCTATCAACCGCGGCGACATCCAAGATTGCTCGACCGTTTGCATCTTTTGCTAGAGTGAATGTGAGCACTCCAGCTCCATTGATCTTAGGGAACCCAGCAGCACCAGCGAACAGTGCATCGTTGTTCGTGGTGATCGCGAAGGTAACCGTTTGTGCCGGAATGAGTGGCGGAACTCCGTTGATTTCGTCGACTGCACTTGGTGGACCAGCCAAAATGGAGGCCGCCCAAGGTGCCGAAAACGCTGGCGCATCTTCTTGAACCGTGATATCAAGACCAGGTACAAACTGGGGTGGATCGTTGACAGGTGCCAACTGAATCGTAATCGTCCCAGTAGCGCTTTGCTGTGGAACGCCGTCGTCCGTTACGACATACCTGATTATGTCATCGCCAACGTAGTTGATTGGTGGAGTGTATTGAAAGCTAACAATCTGGTCGCCCACGAATACCGGGGTCAGCACGCCGCCGAGATCGGTAGTACGCTCGATTTGTGTCATACGAACGACTTGACCTGCTGCCAATTCATCCAATGGACCTGGCGAGTCCGCGAATTCCGGCGGAATCGGGGAAAAAATACTCGACGTGTTGAAACTAATTCTCGTGTCCTCAACACCTTGACGAATGTGGACACTCGGAATCGGCGGGTCGTTTACAGGCGTGATATTGACGGTAAACATTTGTTCAGCCGATTGGTTGACATTCGGACTTACGGAAGAACCGTTATCTCGAAGCGAAACAAAAACGCGGCGACTGAGCAAAACGCCAGAGCTGTCCCTCGTGTTGTTGTTCACATCCCTGGCGGTCTGGAAGACCAGTGTTCCGTCTGCCTGAAGGGTTGGCTGGACTGCAAAAACCAAAGGATTCTCAGCTCGGACGATAAACGTCAGTTCTTGCGTGCTTTCGTCAATTGCAGTCGCTGGACCTGGTCGAACTCCGGTTGCGAAACCAGGAACCGTTACGACTCCCTGATCCTCGTTGACAGTCGTCTGCAGCGAAGGGGGCAGGCTAAACTCGGGAGCATCGTTGACCGAACTGATATTGATGGTAAACGTCGCTGTTGAACCAACGTTGCTGTTCGGAGGAGGACCAACACGTCCGTTGTCCACTAATCGAACAACGAACACCGACGAACCGCTGCGGTCTGGAGATGTGTGGAAAATCAAGCTTCCGGTCGATGGATCGATAAACGGTTGCCCAGTTGCGGTAAAGAGCGACGGGTTTGAATTGACCACGGTTTCAAACGATAGCGTTTGTGCCGGATCCCTTCCAAGGCCTCTCTCATCCAACGCCGTATCAGGACCTTTCTTAAGATTTCCAACAAAATCCAATATCTCGGTCCGCGTTGTTGCCGGTGCAAACGTTTCTTCGTCTTCCCGAACCGATACAACTGGTTTGTTCAACGTAAACGAAGGCGAGTCATTGATATCCGCAGCCGTTATCGTCAAAATCTTGGTGGTCGAAGCGATCAGCGGAGTACCGTTGTCGGTGGCCGTAACCGCGATATTCAGACTGCCCGAGAACCGACTATTGACATTGTCATTCAGCTGGAACTCGAGATCACCCGTTCCAGTAATTCTAGGCTGTACTTTGAAATAGCTGACGCCGTTGATAGCATCCGCAGGAGCGACCCTGATCGTCACGGTTTGGCCGAATTCGTCGATTGCGGTTGCAGGTCCTGGAACAATCCCGGTTAAGAAGCCCGGGATGCGTGTTAGCGGTGTATCCTCGACGGTGTTAAAGGTGTTGGTGGACATGGTGAACTGGGGAGCGTCGTTCACCGGATTCACATTGATCGTGACCGTGTGAATCTTCGAAAGGGGTCCTGTTGGACCATTCGGAGTTGTACCTGCCCCGCCGTTGTCATTGATCTGGAAAGTAATAACCACTGGTCCCAAGATCGTGTTTGCATCCGGAGCCAGGGTAAACTCGAGTTCACCCGTACCACCAGCCAGAAAGTTGACCTTAGGCAGACCGGCAGCCGTAAACAAGAATCGGTCTTGAGGGCGAACTGTGATAATGAAGTTCGTCGGTTGAGCTGGCAAATCCACTACGTTTCCAAGCTCGTCGAAGGCAAGGGCTGGTCCAGCCGCAATTCCCGAGAAAATCGCCAGCTTCTGAGTCGCTACGTCTTCTTCTAAAGTCAGTGCAAGTGACATGGAACCGGTCGTTGGGTTCGTCGTTGGAACGGTCGTTGTTGGCGGAACCGCTACCAAATCGAACAATGGCGAATCGTTCACCGGATCAATGGTGATGGCCAATAGGCTCGAAACGGTTTGCACGGTCCCTTGATCGTTGATGTCCAACGAATCCTGGATCGATAGTCGAACGAATACCGTACTTGCAATCAGTCGGTTGTAGTTCGTGCCAGGCGTGTAATTGACAAACGTATTGGGTCCGACCGAGGTTACCGACACGCTTTCGCCTGGGCGAGCGGCAATCACGACATTGGCCGAATTGACCAAAACGGCGTTGACGATTTTAAGCGTTTGCAAATTTTCGTTGGCAGGTCCAGTGACGTCCCGGACCAAGAAATCGGTTTGATTCCAGGATTGTGCAATGTCCTCGTCAAAGGTCTTTGCATCATCGAGCAAGATCGGAGCATCGTTCACGGGACGAACATTGATCGTCACCGTGTGAATCTTGGACAGATTTCCGGTAGGACCGTTAGGGGTAGACGCCGCTCCACTCTTGTCATCGATTTGGAATGTTACAATAGCTGGACCTAAGGCCAACGAATTGGCGTCGGCGGCCAACGTATACTCCAACTCGCCAATGCCTCCACCAATTAGATTGACCTTGGGAAGACCCGTCGCAGTGAACAAGTAAGTATCTTGTGGTCGAATCGTGACGATGAAGTCCGTAGGCTGCTTGTCGGCTGGAAACGCGTTTCCAAATAGTTCATCTTCGGCAAGGACTGGTCCTGCGGCAATGCCAGTGAAAATGCGCATCTTTTGAGTTGGCGCATCTTCGTTCACCGTGACCGTGATTTCCTCGCCGTTCGCACTCACCGTCGGAGTATTGGTAAATGCGTTCGGTGCCACAGTTGGAGCCACGGAAGCCAGGTTGAAGAGCGGCGAATCATTCACCGGATTGATGGTGATCCGAAGAATACTGGTCAGCGTTTGTACGGAGCCTTGATCATCTGGAACCAACGAGTCCTTGATCGATAGCCTCACAAACACGGTTCCACCGATCCGTAGGTTGTAATTCGTGCCAGGGGTGTAATTGACAAAGGTATTAGGCCCAACGGTCGTTACTGCAATGCTCTCGCCAGATCGTGGCGGGATGACGTTGCTTGGGTTTAATGGATCCACCAATTGTGCATTGACAATGGTCAGCGTTTGTAGATTTTCATTGGCAGGTCCTGGCAGGTCATTACCGGTAAAATCGGTCTGATTCCAGGATTGGACAAAATCCTCGTCGAACGTCTTTGTATCATCCACCAAGATCGGAGCATCGTTGACTGGGCGAACATTGATCGTCACCGTATGTATCTTGGACAATGGTCCAGTTGGACCATTGGGTGTGGCACCTGGTCCGCCCTTGTCATCGATCTGAAAAGTTACGATAGCTGGTCCTAAAGCCAACGTATTGGCGTCTGGAGCCAAGGTGAACTCTAATTCTCCAATGCCACCTCCTATCTGATTGACCTTAGGTAGACCCGCTGCGGTGAACAGGTAGGTGTCCTGAGGTCGAATCGTGACGATGAAATCAGTCGGTTGCTTGTCGGCTGGAAACGCGTTTCCAAATAGTTCGTCTTCGGCAAGGACTGGTCCAGCCACAATATTCTTGAAAATAAGCAACTTTTGCGTCGGCGCATCTTCGTTAGCCGTGACGGTGATTTCTTCGCTGTTTGCATTCACGGTTGGAGCGTTAGTAAATGCATTCGGTGCAACGGTCGGTACGACTTCAGCTAGATTGAAAAGCGGCGAGTCGTTGACCGCGGTAATATTGACCGTGAGCGTACTAAAAGCACTCTTAAAATCGGCAACAGCCGGGAATCCAGTGACGCCATCGTCCTCAACTTCGAGTCGAATAAGAACCGGACCATTGATCCGCTCGTTGTAGTTCGTTCCAGGTGTGTAGCTGATGACGTTGTTGGTCACCGATACCGACTCACCTGGTCGGCCTGCAGTCACCAAATTAACAGATTTTACGATCAGTTTCTGAGCAGGGAATCCTACTGTTGTATTCGCTTCGTTTGCAATTGCGACTCCAGGTAGCGGCAGGGTTATTCCTTGAATGTCGTTCCCAGTGAATAGCGCCCCAGCCCAAGTCTGAACATTGTCCTCGGATAGGGTGATGGTGTCCGGGTTGGCAAAGGGGACATCGTTGACAGGATTGACGGTAATCGTGACATTCGCAATGTTATTGCTAACCAAACGTGGGTCCGTCAAGCGATACGAAAACGTGTCCGTACCAAAGAAGTTTGCATTCGGCGTGTAAACGAACGAACCATCCAAGCTCAGAACCACGGTTCCATTTTGGGTAGTGGTCACAGGCTGAATGCCAGCTAGGAATGGATCTTCGTCAAATACTTTACGGTCGACCGCAGGAGTGTCCACGTCTGTGTCGTTGAATAGAACGCCATCTGCAGTTGATACGGTCAGTACGAGATCTTCATTGACACGATACTGGGCAAGCTTGGTCGGATCTGGATCGTTGACTGCGACGGGTGGAACGCCAGCCAAAACTTCGATAATGTGATCCTCTACTTCACCGCCAACAACTAATCCGTACGTGAATAGTCCACCGGTAGCACTGAGTCGGAACCTAGCAGTGGTGTAACCGATGACCGCACTAACCGGAGTGCTTACCAAGAACGTGTTTCCGCCAGCGACAACCGGCTGAGAAACAAGGGTCTGCTCACCCGCGTCGTCGAAATCGCTGTCTTGATTCCAGTCGAACCAGGCATCAAGGTAGCCTGATCCAGATGCGGTTACGACAACGGAGACCGGTGGGGTCACACTCGCGTTAAACAAACCATTGAACCGAACTCCATCTTCATCGTCAGCATTCACCGTGAGGATGCCGGTCGTGGCATTGAAAACGACCGTTGGCAGCTTCAAGCGTCCAGCGGTGATTGCGCCATTGATGGCGTTTCCGACCGCAGTCGTGAAAGTCGATTGAGTCGCTGCCGCCGTGTCAATCACGATCGGATCGTTGTCTGAAATCAATGCGACAGGTGCTGTCGTGTTGATGATCTGGAATGTTACGGTGTTGCCTGATCCATCTTGAATCGTAAACGTTTGGCCTTGGACCAGTCCCGTTAAGACCGCCGGAACGACGAAATCGACCGAACCGCTAGCCTGCTTCTTGACGAACGTAACACCTGATAAGTCACTTAGATCCACGATGTGCCCGGACGTTCCGCCTATCGCAACGCTGCTTCCATCCAGGATCGAATGAATGCCAGTGATTCGGCCAGCACGGATGGAATTCCGAATGGCCGTGGTCAAGCTGGAGGCTGCTCCCGCAGCGGTCGTGACTCCCGTCAAGTCAACTGCGACATTACCAACCACGAGTGGTGGTGTATTGATGCTATCGATGAACTGGTAAGTGACACTTCTGTTAATCGTGTCGGAAATGGTGATCTTCTTGCCAAGCACCGCTGCCGTTGGTGCCGCCACGAAATTCAATCGCGTTGGACCACGCGATCCGATCGACATGGGCAAGCCGGCCGAGAAAGTAAAGGCTGAGCCGAAGTCATCCGCATCAGCTGCCACACTCGGTTGACCATCGACGTTGGCACCTGCAAATTGGCCAAGAACCAACAGCGGGATGTCGTCAGGGTACAAACCATGTCGAACGCCATCGTTTGCCTGCAACGTCCGATTGTTCGCGCCCGGACGAGCATCACCGTAATCCACACCGACTTCGGGCATCAAAATCGTGAACTGAGTGAGGGAGTTCGCACGGTTGGTTTGAAGCTGATTCGAGGCCAAATCCGAGATTGCGGGAATTAAGACGGTTCCGGTTCCAGTCAACGTCTGGATTCCCTCGACAATGAGTAGACCGAATCCGAGTGGAGTCGCTTTGACTCCCAGGCCGATGCTGTTAATCGCTTTGACGATTTGCTGAGCAACCAAGTCACTTGTGAATGCCGCTGTTGCAGTATACGGAATCCGTATCGAACCGACTGCAACACTGTTGTTGTTGTCAAATTCCAGTACGAATGGTATCCCCGTAGCGGTGGTCAAATTGATCTTCGTGCCATCGGTAATCTTGTCGCCACTCAGCGCATCGATACGAGCTGTTTGCTTGTTCACAAGCGTCATTTCGTAGATGCTGTCGTTTCGCCAGAAGCCCGCTAACGGAGTCAGGCGAATCGTTCGACTATTGGCACTGAAACCAAAGATGTAATCGGAACCGTCGATGAGTCGTCGGCCATTCTCCGTCAAGATGAGCGAGTTGGCGGTAATGGTGAGCGGATCGGTTCCAGTACCGGTTCGTTCGTCCAACAGCACTTCAAAGAAGTCGTAGTTGCCAGTACGAAGTCGCAAATAGGTGTTGGACAGATCCCTGTCTATGTTTTGCGAATCGTTGTCCAGCGGTCTTTGAATGACAGCGATAGGTCCAAGGAAGTCCACGCGGTCGATGGCACCACGATCGATGAACACATTCTGACCTTGACCTGCTGGTGTGTTCACCAACGGATCGTCGCCTCTTCGCAATCCATTTACGTCGAAACTCGGAGCAATGATCGGGCTTACCGGCAGACCGATACCATCTTTGACTTGCTCGATACTGGATCGGTTTTCGAGCGAAGCAATCGAGGAATCGATGGCTTGCGATAGGGAGGCCAGATAGAACCGACCGATGGCGCTATTGATAAACAACGGGTCGCCAGCGGCAAGATCGATCTCAAAGGACTGCGCCAAATTCGCGGGTGCGGTATTTGCACCGTTGGACTGGTAGATATTTGCGCCCAAAACCGTTGTGCCGGTGCCAGCGACCGAAATGCCAATTTGAAACCGCGAAACGATGTTGTTCAAGACTGTGGGCGATGCCCCTTCGTTAACCAAGATACCCGTGTCGGTGGTACCGCGACCGAAGAGCGTGTTGTTCAAAACACGAGCCACCGTCAAGGGCGGATTTCCATTTGTGTTCACCGTGTCACCACTGATTCGGATGCCGCCCGATGCGTTTCTCGCAATGACATTGTTGATGACAACTGCGCCCGGAGCCACGTTCGAAGAATTCAGAGTGACCAAATTGCGAACGGCACCAGGGTAGGGCCGATTGCCTGCGAAATTCGAAACACCAGACTGAGCCTGAGCAGCAGCATCGATATTGAGGCCGAAACCGGACGAATCCGAGATGGAACTAGAGGAAACAATGAACTGACCTTGGTCCCGAGTTACGTTTCCGTCACCAAGGTCTTCGCCCCATTTCGTATCTTGGCCGTACGTGACCAAAGTGATGGGCACTCCACCACCTGTGAAACCGGCTATGCCACCAAGGGTGTTCGAGCTTACTTGTCCATTGAGTTGCACGCGAACAGACCGAGCGGGGGCTGCAAGTCCAGTGGCAAAAGGTAGGTCCGTCAAAACCGAACCAATTACTCCCTGCATATCGCCGCTGGTGATAGCCGTAATTTTAATATTTGCTTGAGTGGTGGAGTCGTTGATCGCGTCGCGGACTGCACGCGCGATCTCTACTGCGGTCGCATTTGGAGCTATCGCGATACGTTGGCTACCAGCTGTTACACCGACCCTGCGGTCAGCTGCCGAAGTCGTCACATCGAACTCAAAGGTGCTGGTGTTGAACCCATCACTGAGCGTGAAGGTAGCACCATCGGCGATTCCACTGGCGGAATTGAATACCAAAGCGTAGGAGTTGGTCAGGCGATCGTTGGTGTCAATGGTTCGACCAAGCGGTCCAGCGAAAGTCGTTTCCAGCCGCAATTCGTTGCCGTTCGTCGTTCCATAGTCCGCTGCCGTGCGGATTTCCAACTGGTACGTTCCCGTCTCGATCTGGTTGGAGCTAGTCCCATTCAGCCCGCCGACAACTTCGTACTGGAAAGTTGCTGCGAAGTTGTCGACTCCGGCTGGTGCCGTGTTGATCATCTCGCCGCGTTCCGCGAAACCGATGACAATATCATCGATTCGAACCAATGTTGCGAGGTTGGTCTGAGTGCGAAGCCCGGCTCGCAAATACGATGCTGTCCCAAACGCAGTTGCGGTGGCATTATCGAGTGGACCGAATTTATCGCCGATTCGGTTGGTTGTGCCCCCAACCGGACCTTGTTTCGCGCCAATGGTTTCGTTGAACAGAATGATGGAGTTACCTCGAACTCGGTTCAGGTTAGAGGGTTCTCCAAATGTAGGCCCCCGTTGCCCAACCGCGTTGAAAGCGATCATCAAGCTATTTCGGATCGCATCCCGAACTTGGGTTGCGGTCATCGCATTGGTGATGTTGACGGATAATCCAGAGGAGACGCCAGGGCTGCCAATGATGATGGCGGGGTCCGCACCGATGATGGAGGCGGTGGAGACACCACTCACATTGAGAACATTTGCCGTGGTGGAATGCGTTGCTACTCCAAACCCTTGCGATTGCAAATAGGTCCGAACTTTAGCCGCGAGTTGCGTTGGCGTGTCCGTCGCCAGGAATGGAATATTGGTTCCAAAGAAATGGTCAACTCCATTCAATCGGATTCCGTCAGTACCGGAGACGATGCTCGCTCCGCTTGGAGTGTTCAGCACCAACCCGAGATCGAACTCAAAGCGGGTACCGCTCACGGTGACGAAATCCCCATCCTTGATTCGATCACCAGATACCGCGACCAGTTCTACGCCACCACGCAAAGGATCATTTGTTCGGAAGTCGCCTCCGGTGCTGAATTCAAATCGAATTCGAATGTCCCGTTGCCCAGCCAGCGGAGCCAGATTGATGCGGGCTTGTCTCCATCCCTGACCATCAAACAGTTCGGAAGAAGCGTAGCTTCGACCGAAGATATCCCTATTTCGATTCAGTGGAACGTCGTACTCCTCGGTACCTCCCGCGAAATTATTGTCCCGGGTGGAGTTGTTAGTACCCAATAATATCCATTCTCCGCGATCGCCGATTCCGTACACGCGGAATGCATCCAGGGCAGCTCGGCCGTCCCCTAACGCGCTTCCATCGTTGCTGTTCGCGGCAGGATTTTGATTCGCGGTAGAGTAATTGAAGTAAAGCATGGGCTGATCATTTGCGGAATAATCTCGCAAGTCGATCAAGTCGCTTTCCAATGCGCCCATGGCACCACCAGGCAGCGCAGAATTATCATAGAATCCAGCAATGTCATAGATACCGTTCCAAGTCCCTACTTGCCTCCGTGCATTGCTTGGATTCGTAAACCCGAATTTCAAGCTGTTGCCGCCATCCACCGCGTCGCGTGAATTATTAAAATCAGCAGGTCGACCATGCCCAGCCACGCCCGATTCCTGATCCGATTCGTGCCACAAGTTGACGTCAAGGGAAGAGAAATCAATACCGCCGACGGTTCCAAGGTCGGTGCCCTGGATAACGGTTGCCCCACGTTGGAAAATCGGTTGAAGCACCCCAGCCGTGGAAAACGCGTAGATGCGTCCGCCAGCAGTGATGCCGAAGAGCATATTTGCATAACGACCCCCTTCTACATTGCGTGGACCGGCACTCATACCCGTGAACACAATAGGAAGTAGAGTTGTAGGATCATTGATTACCGTTCGACCACCGGTCATCGTCACCAATTCACCTTGATTGGTAACTCCGAAAAAAACTTGGTTAATCGTTGCCAGGCCGGTAACAGTGCCAACGGCAGTACTAAACTGCCCTAATTCAACTTTTTGAGTTCCCGCTCTAGCGGACAGGCCGTTACCTGTCCGGTCGGCAATGGTCGTATCCCAGCTAAGTGCAGCCCCGGTGGCTGGGTCTAGGCGATAAACAATATTCTTGGTTATCAAAGTTGGATTGATCGTAATCGGTGGAATTTCATTAGACGACGCACCATCGTTGTGTCGATTTGCGACTCCCCAGAACGTGGCAGCATTGCCTCCGTTAGGTCGAAAATCGGAGAAGGTCAAGGCATTGAAAACCATTCCGTCCCCAATGGCTGCTCCAGCAGCGTCTTGGGACCTACGAGCCACAATGTTGGGAGGGGTCGCGGCATCAAAATAGTTCGCAAACGTCTGCAATCCTGAACCGACCGCTGCAGGAATTGCTACTCCGGCATCCCCAATGTTGATGCCGATGAAGGTGCCTGCATTCGCATCGTCGACACGTCCACCGTTAGGCGGAACAGCTCCAAAGGCTGCACCCGCGGGGGACACTGCAATGTCATTGATTCCATTGGATGTACTTAGATTGATCGGGTTCGATCCGTCATTGCTCGCTTCCGCTTCCTTGGCACCTGTCAACGCATTCGCATACTGCATTCGCGACGCACCGCCCGCGTTTGTGGCCACAAAGAATGTCACGTCCGACAGATTGAATGGGACTGCACTCGGTAATCCGGTGTTGCCAAAGTTAGGCTCACTGGAAGTCTTGACTTTTGCTTCGTTACCAAAAGCAACTATTACCGCCGCTTGATTCGTTGTTGGTCGCGAGCCACCACCATCGATGCGATCTTCGGAGATCCTTCGCACCGAATCAAGTGGTTCGAACCGTACTAAGTTTTGGGTGGTCGTCGACGTAGAAAACTGCTGCGAAGCAATGTGGCTAAGCGATCCGTTCGAAACCGCTACGCGATAGTTACCTGCCGGCAATTCGATGGGTCCGATGTACGCGTCTCGGTTTCCAGCCGAACCTCGCGTGAGATCTGTTACGTCGGATCCGCGTAGAGGTGCCGGTTGGTCGTCTTGAATGTTCGAGTTGTCCGCCGTTGCAACCAGTATATCACCCTGGAAGATCCAAAGCTGAGTATTCGCGCGACCCAAACCGTCTGCATAATCGATGTCAAACGTAACGCTATGGTGACCCGCGGTTGGACTAACCGACTGAATCGAGTCTCGAACGATGGTAAAATCGTACCAATCGATATCCCCATTGGCCGCCAGATTACCAGCGATCGAGGAAGCACCCCGATCATTGCTCAGAATGTTGCCAATATTGATCGTCGATCCACTTGCCGCATTTGCTTCGTTCGGATTCAGCTCCCCTACTTCACCCAAAAGAGGTGAGTGCAAAGGTTGACCAAGTGCTTCGATACCAGTCGTTGCGAATCGAATGTCCGCAAACCGAACCGTGGAACCAGCCACTTCCTGGGTTTGTTGCAATCTTAGGTGCATCTTGTACTCCCCAACCGTGATGCCGCTTCGCACGAGAGCAGGATCGGTCAAGCGAGCGGTACTGGAGCGAGCCACGCCTAATAGGTCCACCGGTGAGACATTGCTGCTGCGAACGCGAACGAAGTAGTTGTTCTGGCTGCCAGCGGAACCCGGCAGTACGACGCGGAAGCCCGCGTCCAGCGGATTCACTCCCAAGAAGTCCACGTGAGCAAGAGGCTGAAAAGTATTTGTTTTCGCAAAAGTTTGTTGATCCATTGGCCAAACGCGGCCAGTCGGGATGAATGCAGGATTGAAATACACCGAACCTGCAACCGATTCATCGATCGAGTTATTACTCAGAGCGATAATCTGTCCATTGCCATCGATCAGTTCGACCACTGAATCCAACGTCGCGGTGGTTTGGTCCAAGTCGATCCAAAGAGTCGATCCCGCTGTTCCAACAAATCGATACACGTCTAGATCCCCCGGCGATGCGATCGATCCGGTAAGAATAGTGCCGAGTCTCAAGTTTTCGTCACTGCTTGAGAGGTTCGAAGCCAACAACCCTAAGTCTTGGGCTTCGGTAGGGAAATCATTGGTTCCTTTTTCTGCGATCTGGTCGGCTTCTCGCTCGTAATTGAAATCAACATTGCGATCGTTGCTAAATGGCTCAAACCTGACCGAACGCCAATCCCCAGAGGAACCTACAGTCGCTCCGTTATTGTTCGTGTCCAACAGGGAGCCGCCAGCAAAGTCAAAGCCGGCTCCGATGGTATCATCGGACAAACTAGTCAAGACGACTGGGAAGCCTTGGGCGCCAATGAGTTGTAGCGAACCGCCAATTCGATCCTTGATATCAAGCGGACGTCCAGACGCGGTAAAGCCTGCATTCGCGCCCGACAATTTCACAACCAAACTTTCATCTGCCTTGCTCGTCAATCGCAGACCACCGTAAGAATGGAAGTCGGGAACGACGATCTCGCTCTGAAGAATATGAACGATGTCGGTATCGTCCCATACGCTTTCCGTGGTTAAAGTCGCGCCCCGAACGATCATGCCATTGAGTGCATTACGCCCCAGTTGATTGTTGTTGACCAACGGGCCAAAGTTACCTATTCCAACGTTTTCGCGTTGATTGGTTCCGGTCGACCGACCGACATCGAAAACTCGGTCCGAATTCAGCGAGTTGGCATCGATGCTGATAGCGGCCGTGTCACGATCCGCGGCATTGGTAAAATTGTTTCGAATGATGTTATTCAAAATAATCGGTTGGCTAGCGAGAACAAAGATAGCCGCTTCGTCGTTCTTACCTCGAGCATCGCGATTGGTTGTTCCTGCGGTACCGGCGCCCGAAGCATTCTTTTCAATGACCGAGTTTGCGATTCGAGCGGTCGACTGATGAACTTCAATCGCGTTGAACGACGCGAATCCGCCTGGAACTCGCGAATTACCACCGCCGAAGGTGATCAAGGCATTGTCGATACTCAACTCACCCAAATGCCTTGAGACAATACCGGCCCAATTTCCAGCTATGGGGTTGGCGGCACTTCCATCGTTGTTCGTGTCGAAATTGCCAGCCGCTCCAAAGCGATCATCCAGACGTGAGGTGAACACGATCGGCTTCGACTCAGAGCCCTCTGCCAACATGGTTGCGCTGATTCCAATCTCGATGCGTCCACCGAGACTCTTGACGACAGAACCTGGATCCACAACCAAACTTGCATCGCGCCGTGCGCGTTGAACCGATGCGGCCGGTAGTGCTAGGGTGCCAGCCAGTTTCAAACCATTGTCGACGAACGAAGTATCGTCGCGATTGATAACTCCTGCCAACTCAAAGGGACCGACTCCCACTTGTCGCCAAATCTTGCGAGAGACGTAATCCAAAGTTGCCGTTGGCAATTGACCGAGGAGAACGGCCCCGTTAAGTGCGACCGACGCAAGAATCGAAGCGCTGCGTAAACTCTCCTGACCAAAACGATCAACGTAGGTGAGGATGTAGGTCAAGGGGCCCGCTGAAGCGAAGCCAGGTCCAACGATTCTAGGGTCGGGTGGCACCAATATTGTCGTGGTTACCAATGCCGTATCAGGTCCTATCAATTCCCGCGACGACCCGCCAGGCGTGCCTTCGATGATCAAATTCTCACCCAGAACGATGGTCATTTCCGAATCGTTCATACGCCCCGGTACACTCAATGTCTTGAGGTTTTGCCCCGCAAGCGTATCGATGCGCACGAACAATCCATTGATCGAGTTATTCGTCAATGTGTTGGAACGAAAATCGGGACCAACGCGCGAGTAATCTGGGACGAAGGCCCCGCCGTTTTGATACCGAGGTTCGGTAAAGAGGGTTTCCTCAAAGCTATTTGGGTCTGCACTAATCGCCGAGTCACCACTTCGAGAAATGCGATTTCCAAGGATCAGCGGTCTGGCTTCCGAAAGGTCGATTGGGCTGACCACTTTGGCCAACGCACCCACTCCAACTTGGCCACCGCCGAAACGCATATCGGCGTTGGAAATGGTATTCAAAAAGATGCCTTCCCGCTCGCGGTCAAAGCGACCTTGCGCACGATCGAAGTCGTTTCGGATCTCGATTCCACCCCAGTTTCCAGCCGCGGGTGTCGTAGTTAATGGATTATTGTCTCTACCAAGTGATTCATCGGAAAAGCTTGTGAAGTATACCGGAAGCCCCGGTATCCCAAGGACTTGAACGGCAGAGCTGCTTCTATCGGTGGTGCTGTCGTTGCTGCCGACCAGAATTCGACTGCCACCCAACTTGAGAATAGCACCGGCTTCCAACATCAGAGTCACCCCGCGCGGTACATCCAACGACGCACCGTCGCCCAATATTCCAACCGAGCCACCGCCATCGCCAATCTCGTAGGCAGATTCATCCGTCAAGTTAGTCGGTGTTCGAGAATCGCCTACCACACGAATGATGTCCCCACGACGCGCAACTGCCGTCGCTTGCGAGATTCGATTGTACGGAATGGCCACGGAACCATTTGCAACTCCGGGACCGGTAAAGGCCCTATCGACTAGTAGTGTACGCGGAGTCGTAGGATTGGTTGGCGAGCCAAGGACAGCAGCAGCAGAAACAGGCGGATCCACAGCGGATGGCAACGCAGCTGATCGGAACCAGAAATCAAAGTTGCCGCCAGCGAGTCCATCGCCGTCCCCATCCAATGCGCTTCCCTTGCGGGTCGAACCAGCCACTTCTTCCACGATGCCGTTGACGACCGAACTCTTGAAGTCCACTCGCAAATCATATCGGCCTTGACTGACTGCTCCACTACCCGTGTTGGATGTTTCCGGATTGTTGTCTTCGTTACCCTTGCCAGTAACAGAAATAAAATACTCGCCTGGCTCAAGACTCAGGCTAATGAGTGAGTCGTCGCTGAAGTAGTTGTTGTTGGTTGCGACGACAGTCAGTGCTCCCGTTGCCCCATCTCTTCGTAGGAGCGTTAGGTAAGAATCGAGGTTGCTGGAATTGTTAAGACGTTCGGCAATGGTTTCCGCACGGAAATCACCCTTCTCTGCCAAAACAAATCGATAAAGATCGACATCGCGATTGTCTGGACGGTAGAGACGTTGACCGTGAATAACATCGTCATCACCTGGGAAAATTTGCTCAAGTGGATTTCCTACACGACCAAGTATGCGCTCACTGCCTTGGATTGTTCCGGGCGGCAAGTCGTAGGTGTGGCTCAGTCCAAGCAAATGCCCGATCTCATGCAAGGTGGTTTCGAAAAAGCCTTGAGTGCCAGGAATGTTGGAACCATAGCCAAAGGTGTTGTCCCACGCCTCTGCACCGTCCATGATCGCCAGTTCGCCTCCGACCGGTGCTATCCCAATTGTTCCGCCTGGGCCACTCGAACCTAGTAGGGGATTGAGATCCCCTACAACCACTTTCTTAATTCCGTCCCCAGTAACGGTCGGCCCTAAATGCTCTACGACATCGATTC
The DNA here is from genome assembly GCA_945900945.1 of Pirellula staleyi DSM 6068. GTDB lineage: Bacteria > Planctomycetota > Planctomycetia > Pirellulales > Pirellulaceae > JBKCUI01. Next base: position 30,114 of record CAMDKL010000026.1, on the reverse strand, counting down.
CCAATTGAGCGGAATAGAATTCAAAAATCTCGCGAACTCGCTGTTTCTGTTCTGGTGAAATAGAACTGAAGACTGGTCGCCCGAGACTGTCGCTTCCATAGGGTTGATTGTCCATGAAACTATAAAAAACCGTCGTGATCCCTTGAGTGGAATCGGTGGTTAATCCCAAGTGCGATTCGTCCTGAATGTCGCGGTGGCCAGGTTCAAAGTTGGACCCAGGAAAATCATTCAACAGTGGGTTCGTGGTCGTTACGATTTGCTGACTGATGACCGTAGAAAACGAACCTGGAGTTCCGATGTTGGCAGCGCTCTGCAAATCACCACCCGGATCCGTCGCCGTCAAATCCACCAGCGTAATTGGAGTGGCCGTCAAACTAGTGCCGACTCGCAATCGGAAAGTCCCACCCACGCCCGTCAACTGATCGATGTCCTGAGCAAACGTCAATGTGGCCTTCCTCAATACCGGATCGTACGAAATCCCATCTGGCTTTGGCGAGAAAACAACGTCGTCTGCTGGTCCGATGGTGTCCTTGGTGAACAACAGGTTATAAAAGCTAGGGTCGACAACAGTTGGATTGAGACCACCCGGGATGGATGTCACCGGCAGATTGTAAAGCTCGCTGTCGTTGAAATAGACTTCGATTTGATCGCCTCGGCGCGTCAGGGCACCCGTACCTGCGTCGCGAACAATGGGTTGAGGAACAACCGCGATGATCTTGGTGCCCAACTCCAGGTCGAAGTCATACGTGTCTCGATCAGTGCCTACTCTACGCGGTTTCAGCAACTGCCCGACTCCGACTGTATCTCGCAGGGCACTGACCGATTGAGAAGGAATATCGACCCCAAAGACTTCGACTCGATAGAGGTCATCGAGCAAAGGCTGAGCGAATCTCGCCACCACCACGCGCGAATTTTGAGGATCGGAAAAATTCAAAAATGCCGGTTGAACGATGACATCTCCGGTGTTCCCGAAAATCCCATCCCCACCGGATCGACTGATCCGAATTCCACTCCCGTTTTGAACCGATGCAGCGCTTAAGTTAGCATCAAATCGCAACACCAGTTCGCGCGGGGACTCGTTGAGATTGTTCGCGCTCGTCGTCGAGAAAATCTCGCCCAAATTTGGGGCTATCGACAACAATCGCGGCCCGTCGACAGCCATCAGGTCCCGGCGTTCGAGGTTTTCGCAAAGCAGCGTTCGAAATTCTTTCCTTCTCAACTTGATCGAGGAGCGATTTCGGTCTGCAGATTTCGATGCGTCAATTCCCATGTTGGATGAACCTTGAATGCTTAACAGATTGGAAAAAGATGAATGGGGTTGATTCTGTGATAGTTGGACCCAACACCTCTGTCGAGGCAAAGGTCATTTTAATTGATTATCTAGGTGCCAAACACTTCCGCAAAGAACGAGTCTAACGATTCGTGGTCGTCCTTTGCCAGCGAATCGGCCGTCGACAAAGCTAACTGTTCGACCGCTTCGTCATCCATCCCGAAGCTCGATAAGTAGTCCGCTAGACTCATCGGAGCCGAAACCGAATTCCAAGATTCCGGCTGAGGACAGCTGGAACTACGTGAGTCAGCAAGTGAGCGAGCCGGTACCGAAACCATGCTTGTACCAAGGTTCGGTGTATCTCGCATCACGTCTGAGGACCAGTTCAGCGGTGCTGCGAAACTCGGCAGTTCCTCCAAAATCCCAACCATTTCTCCTTCGCCAGAACCACCGTTTCCGCGAGCATTGATGAAATTGATGACCGCGAGGACATCCAACGGATCAATCCGATTGTCCCCGTTGACATCCCTATAAGGAGGGGGAGCTGGCAGTCCGGCAACCGGAGTAGACGGACCATTAAAATTGATGTAGTTCACAATCAACAGCACGTCGATCGGCGAAACGAGTCCGTCCGCGTCAACGTCCAAACCTTGGATTGGATTTTGGTGCGTCGGCGGAGGTGGATTCCCAATCGTGATCGCAACCGTTGCCTGAGTACTTACAGCACCAAGCGAGTCAACCGCTTCGTATTTGAACGAATCCACCGCACCCTTTAGGGTAGTTGAAAATGGAATGTAACTAAACGTGCCATCCAAATTGAGCGTAACCGAGCCGAGGGTCGGGGCAACTCGAATACGAGCGGTAAAAGTATTGCCTTCGATGTCCCGGTCGTTTGCCAACACACCGTCATCGTTCCTAGCAGTTGTCAACGTGCCTCTGGCATCACTTGTTCGCAGCTCTGTTCCTTGGGGTGTCGTGTAGAACAGATCGTCTACGACCCGTGGAGCGTCGTTGACCGGTGCCACCGAGATATCAAAACTGTCTTCCAAAACGTTTCCGGTACTGTCCACTACCTTTACTGTAATGGTTGCCAACCCCGACGCATCTGGAACGAGGACCAATCGCAATTTTCCATTGACAATCGAAGCCGTGACCACGTCTAGATTCGTGTTGGTCACGCTGAATACCAGCGTATCCCCGTTAGTAATCACATCCGGATCGAAGAAATGGGTTGGCGACAACGTCGTATCTGGGATCAGCGAATCCTCAGCTACGTTCAAGTTCGGGAACGGGGCGGTCAAACGCGGGGCATCGTTTACTGGTGACACGACCACAGTCAACGTATTGCGAACCTTGTTGCCAGCTCTATCGGTCGCCTCGAAAACAATGATCGAGGACCCATTTTGATCCGCCTTGGGGCGAACGAAGATGTCATTCGGGCCAATGGTTGGCTCGACTAGGGACGGATTGGTGTTCGAGATAACTTGATAGGTCAAACGATCGTCGTTTGGAATAACGTCTGGATCGAAGAAGTACGATGCAAGGGGCAATGCCCGCTCTGTCTCGTCCTCCAGCATATTGATCCGCCCTAAAGACGCCACAACTCGCGGAGCATCGTCGACTGGCGTGACGGTGACTGTGACCGTACCACGCGACGTTTTTGGATCCGTTGGATCCGAGTCCGTAACTAAGTAAAAGAATCGATCGACTCCGTTGAAATCAGGAGCTGATGCGTAGGTGACCAAACCGTTAGCAAAGGAGACTGTTCCCCCCTTTTCGCTTTGAAGAACCACACCTGAGAACGCGAGTGTCTGGCCTTGCCCGAGTGGTGGCAGATCCGTTTCATTAGATGGTCCTGCAGAATCTCCGGCAGTAAAGAAGGAAACAGGGAACGTGTTCCTCGAATCAACGATGTCTTCAACAACCGTAATCGACTTGGGGGTCGTTGTGGGTGCGTCGTTGGTATCTCGAACCGTGACGGTAATAATTCGAGTCACGGACAGCGAGTCGAGTAACGCACCTGTCAGACCATTGTCGGTCAGCGTGAACGCGAACGTATCTATACCGCTGAAGTTCGACTTGGGAGTGTAAACCAAGTTGTTACCGATCAAATTCAAACTGCCACCTTGGGCCGAAACAAAATTCGGCAGCGAAACTCGCAACGTTTGCCCAGATTCATTGGCTGGTCCCGGAGTCGCTCCGCTGAATAGGATGATACTCTGTTCCGAGAGCACCAACAGGGTATCCTCATCGATTGAACTGTTGAAGTTGTTGGCTATTGGAACATCATTCACAGGCCGTATGTTGATTGTCACCGTCGTCAACGCGAGCGAATCGATCTTCTCGCCTTGTGTGATATCGAGATTGATATAACTCGCATAGACAAACGTATCTGTACCGAAATAGTCCGGCGTCGGCTGGTAACTAAAGGTTCCGTTTGAACTGAACACAAACGAACCACCCGCAACTTGTTGTGGAGGTGTAACGAGTCTTGCCAGCATCGGGCTTCCGTCCGGACTAATATCGTTTGCCAGAACACCATCGTCGACCTTGAAGCTTGGGGTCAGATTTCCTGTCGGATCGGTCGTTACCAAGCCACCCACTTGATCTTCGCTCATCGTGTACGTGTCGGCCACGCCAATCGGTGGAATGCCCGGTACGATTCGAACCAAGTAATCCTCTACTTCGCCATCCAATGCCAACCCCGTTGGCAGCGTTTGTCCTGCGGTAGATGCACGGAAACGTGCGAACGAATCGAGTCCTGTGGCAGGAACTGGAGCTGTTGCAGGTACCCGGATTTGAAACTGCCGAGTCAAGGTAGTCGAAGTAAATACGGCCCCGTTAAGAACGTTTTCGCCTGGATCTGTCCAGTCTCCGTCAGCGTTGAAATCGATCCAGCCATCGACGATTCCAGGTGTGGAGAGCGTGACCGTAATGGTGGTGTCCACGTTGCGGTTGAAAATTGGATTGGAACTCGGTGTGACCAACGATTGGAATTGGAACGAAACGCCATCGTCATTCGAATCGCCGTCGGCGCGAGGCGTCGGCGTGCCATCCAATTCGGAGCTGATGCCAGCACCCAATCGTAACGCTGTGGCATTGGATACGTGCCGAGCACCGTCAAAACCGAGCAGCGTCGGATATCGCCCTGGAGTCGTCGTTACCGGATCGGGAGCGTCGCCGAAGTCCAATTGAATGCCAGGCATCAAAATCGTGAACTGTGTCTCGTTGTTGATCCGATTGCTCTTCAGGAAGTTGCCAGCGTTGTCTGCGATACCTCGCAAATAGTAGCTAATGACATCTGGACTAATACTCACGGCATTCTCAACATACAGCGTCGAGCCGCCTCGTACTTTAGCCTGGAGAGTCGAACGACCGGCAGTGAACGCATCGCTGATCGCTCGAACAATCGAATCTCGCATTTGAAGCGATGTAAAGGATTGATCCTGCACAAAGCTAATCGGGATTGCACCACCCGGAACTCCAGTCATCACCAATGAAGGAGCATTGTCGATGTTGGTAGTAAACTTAGCATTGTCAAGCAACCTCAAGCCATTCGATTGAATTACCGTCGTAAGACCCAACACCGAAGACTCGATGGTTGCCTTCATGGCTAAAAATACATCATTGCGAGAACTTTGATTGTTATAGCGAATTGGCGTAAAGGCCGGATTGCGACCATTCCCAATACTCAGATTCTCAAATTCAAAGGTCACTGATTGTGTGCCATTGTTGATGACAAAGTAATCGCCATCCGCGACGCTACCGCGAGACAACGTCACTGCCGAGGTCAATACGTTTACGGCGGAATTCTGAAGCAAACCTAAGTCGATTCGACCACCACCTGCATCGCGAGGGACGATTCCTAAGCCCGCATTCAGAATCAACGGCAATAGAGTTGCTACCAGATCGCTCGACGTACTCGCTGCGGTATACTGAACAGCCACGTTCGCAGGCGTGCTTGGCCCACTAAAATTGCCGTCGAACTCGAACGTTACGGTTCGGTTGTTATTGGTGATGGTAAACCGAGTATCATCGACGACGTCCACTCCACCCCGTGGTGGCATCTGCATTAGCAATGTTCCGAAAATATCCAAAGTCGTACTGCTCTGTACTCCAGGTCGACCGAATAAACCGACAGAACTTGCATTGGCAGTCGAAATAGAATGCTCAGCGGTTCCCCCGACAAACACATTTCCATCGCCGACGTGTTGCGGGTCTAGCCCAAGGCCAGCAAACGAAATCGCAATAGCCAGTTTTTGCCCGATATCGGACTGGGTATCCGAAACGGAAATCGGTATGCGTATGCTTGTGGGTGCGACTACGCCTGGATTGGGGTTGGTATCGAACTCAAACACTTTGGTGGTAACAACTGCGCCGACGGTCCGAGTGATGGAGATGGACTGGCCATCAACCAAAGCTCGCGACACACCCACGCTTCTCAAAGTGGAACCAATCGGATCGAACCGTCCAGCGTTTGGTAACCCCAAGTAAACCTTGTCACCGTCCACGATCTGCGTGGCGAGCGCCAGTCCGGACGTATCTAACACCGACTTGATGACGATAGCCACTTCGGCTGCGGTGCTAGCCTGGGAGATATCGACTCGAATGTTACCAGGCTGTACAGCCCGATCACCGTCGAATTCAAAGATCAGACTCTGACGACCATCCGACACTCCAAACGTTTGACCGTCGGTAACTCCACCAGGTCGCGTTCCAAGTGCTGGCACAAGCAACGCAACTGTGGATTTTGGCTGTGTCAGCGCGGCCGCATCTGTCGTGTCCGCGTAGGCACCTAAAACGGAGCCAACAAAAACATTTCCGGAACTGATAATGCGAGGGACAATATTCGGTATCGCTGACAAGGCAGTCACAATTGAATTGGCTATGTCCAAGCGAGTCGATAACGATGTGAATGGCACGCGGAAATTGCCTGCAATCGAATTATTGTTATTGTCAAATTCGAACGTGAAGCCTTGAATGCCATTGTCGATAACGAATCGGTCGCCATCGTTGATACCCCCAGCACCGCCGCCGGCCAAAGGTACAATCAACTCGACGCCCTGTGGAATCTGCAGTCGGTATCCACTGTCAAATTCGAAGGTTACACTACCATTCGCACTGTCGAGAATGGTAAAGCTATCGCCGTCCGCCGTTTGATCTCCAGCGGGCGCGTCAATAACAAATCGATCCTTGTTGTTGAGCGTTATGTCGTAGACTCGATCGTTCTTCCAAATGCCCGCTAACGGTTTGAGGACGATCTCGTTCGTCCCTGTGTTGTAGGAGAATGCATAATCGATCCCCTCAACCAACAGACGGCCGTTTTCTGTGATGGTTACCACCGAGCCTGGCAAACGATTTCCACCGTCGCGACCCGTCACGGAGTTGTCATCTATGCCCGTACCTGCTTGCAAGTTTCCTGTTTCAAAGCCGTCCTTAAGTTGAATGCGGAATTCTGGATAAACACCACTCGTTAGACGCACAACCGAAATTGTCGTATCGATATCGACACCCTGTGCATCGTTATCGACTGGATTCAAAGAGATGGCGGTCGGACCGACGAAGTCAGCTCGGTCGATCGCACCGCGATCCTTGAACACGTTACCACCCAAACCGCTGGGCGGAGCTACGCTCGGATCATCAGCTCGCAGTTGGCCGCTCTGGTCGCGATCCGGAGCGAGGACTGGAGATGCCGCTATCCCTACAGCCAACTTGACCGCTCGGAACGCTTCACGATCCGGCAGCGAGTCAATCGAACTATCAATCACACGTGAACCGGGAGCTGGCAAGAAATTACCACCCGGTGCGTCCACAAATAACTGTTCCGTGTCGCCCGCCGTAAAGTTAAAGTCCAAGAGCGTATTCGGAACGTTCGTTGGCGAAGTTTCTACAGCTTGTCCTAGGTAGGCAAACGCCTGACGGCTTTCAGCAAACTGATAAGTCGACCCGCCAACCACCACAGCCGATGGTCGAGCGGAGTTCACTTGACCTGCAGTAAATTCTCGCACGATCGGTGTTTGAACATTGACAAACACGTTATTTAGCAATGTCGGAGTAGCACCACCCGAGACCAAGATCCCGGACTCCGGAATAATCTGATTGAGGTTGTTGTTGGCCCCTAAATCTTTGTCGACTCGAATGTTTCCTCTGATAATGATGGACGACGCGTTGCGAACCACAACGTACTTTTCTGTCGTTCCATTGCCGCGGGAGGTAATTGGAAGAGCAGAATTGGACGTCAAGAACGGCAACGACATGGTTCTATCGTGGCCGATCCCTATATTTCCATGCCCTTGAAAAGTGGATGTGGTTGAAGTCGAACCGTTGTTCTGGCCTATACCGGCGATTGAATCGAAAGGCGATTGATCGTTTGTCCATCCAGGGTAACGATTCAAACCTGCTTCTATTTCGGCGCCTCGAATGTTTCCAGAATTAATACCGACATCCACTGTTAGTATTGGTGGATTAACAATCGTATTCGCAACTGCGATGTCCAGAGTTGGATTGTGCCCGTTGATCCCGCCCAAGGCAATTGCAGAAACAGGAGCCAATGGACTAGCAACTGGAAACGCCCCGTTGCTGAGCGTCTGTGTATTCAGCAAGCCTGAGAAGTTAATCGCACCCGCGATCGCCCTGGCCATATCTGGCACTCGGTATTCAGGACCAATATAAATTGGAATGTTACCGGCTGTGACGTTGCCCGAACGTGTGAACTCAAAAGTCACTCCCCGATTCGTTGTACCGGCGAAATCCGCAACTTGCTCAATCGTAAACGTATCGCCATCCGAATAAGCAGACGAATCTTCGGCAGTGATGACATAACTCTCTGGCTTCAACACCTTGATGCTGAGATTATAGTTACCGCTTGTGCCTCCCCGTCGACGGTCCGCCAGCGAAAGCGGATCGTAGGTTGTGTTTCCTGATGCACTCACACCGGCATAGTAAACGCCTGCAACCGTCGCGGTGAAGTCGACGTAGGGATCTGCCCCTGCCACGACTTCGCCGGGTGCAGCTTGGCTATCCATCGTTTTTGGATCGAGTCCAATTGAGACAACTTGCGCACGTCCCTTGGAGTCAAAAACCTTCAGTGATGAATCCAGTGAACTCAATGGCAAAGTATCGACATCGATCAGAACACGCTCTCCCACCTCCAAGTAGAATTTGTAGAGATCGACATCCGAGGAACCCGTCGACAATGGATCTGGATTCAACGTACCATTCACTACGTAAGGAGCCGTATTCGTACCGGTTCCCTGCCAGGTTTCGGTAGCACCGGCAATCGTATTGTTGCTTGCACTATCGATGGCTTGGGCATTGAACGACGCTCGGCCATCATTGCCAATAATGGTGTTGTTCACAGCGCGAAGAAAAGGAGCGGCCGTGTACTCACCAAGTCGCTGAATTTGTCCGCCTCCGTTGCTGGCAATGTTTTGGGGGCCCTGGATAATAAGGGAAGCCGAGGGACGGACTGGAAGTGCTGGGGGAATAGGGAGTACGAATGCTGCTTGAGGCTCTACCCATGAACGGACATTTTGAGTCGTTCCGTTGGTTACCAAGACGCTACCCATGATGGAGTCGCGAATCGCCTTGACCATTTCGTCTGCTGCATATCCAGAGGATGTCCCACCTGCACGCAGGTACGTTGCTCCTGTATCACTGCGGTAATAGATCGGAATTCGATCCGGACTCCAACCATTTCCACCTACGACAGATGATCCACCGCAATCACCGGCAGCGCCCGATATCTCCTCAAATTCGAAGCCTACTCTTTGTCGGCCGTAGTCAACGGTAAACGACGCCCCGTCACCTCCAAAGAAAGAACCCGCATGGTCTCCGCACGCGTTGTCGGTCTGGCTGCTGTCCAGAGCACCCGGTCTCGCCGTTATACGCCAAAATGGGTTTTGCCCTTCCACATGAAGTCCACCCAGACCAGACGAATCGAAAATATTATTGACCACGACCATGCCTGGAGCCAATCCAGCTCGTTCGGCTACGGATCCGGGATTCACCGCAAACGCAACCGTGTTGAGCACCGGCAACTTACGCGCATAAGCCCCCCCCAATGTCGGAGCTCCTACGTAGTTATAATTATTGCCGAAAAATCCACCACCACCACCACCGCCGCCACCTGTGACCGTCAATGGTTGTGCGGCACGACCGTCGGCATAATACAGATCGGCTGGCGCTGACCAGACCGCGTAATCCCGCGAATCCGAAATGGTGCTCGCGTTGACGACAAACTGACCTTGGTCTCGAGCGACGTTCTGGTCACCAAAACCGTTGAACAACAAGACACCGCCTGCGCCAAACAGATTCGCTCCACTGATAAACTCCACATCTCCCACGAGATTGATTAAGCTGTTCTTTGCAGCCAAACCGGTATCCACGCCGTTGCTGTTGGCAGCGCTGATCTTCAATCGGTTTTGAGTGAACAACGTATTGATTGCGTCGCGGACCGAAACAGCCAACTCCCACGGAGTCGACGTTGCAGATATGACGATCGGGCTGTTTCCAAAACCAAACGTTCCATCATAAGTGAATTGGAACTTGACTCGGTTAGCACCGTCACTCAACTCCATAATGCTCTTGTCAGCAATCACGAGCCCTGGCTTGAAATAGAGCGATGTACTGAATGAACCGCGATCATATCGCTCCTTGGGAACGACAACAGGGAAAAATGTCCCAATCGTTTTTAAGGCGTCCGACTTGCGGATTTCGACCTGGTAATTTCCACTAGTCCCGCCAAATCCAGAGTTGGTAAACGTTCTGGCGGAACCGATGTTCGTCACTTGCTCACCGCGTGAACGCAAACCGATCAAAATGTCATCGATATACGCATATCCGGTATCTCTGGACCCCGCTGGATTAGCACCTTGGGTGTCGTAACTGAATACTAGGTTTCCGACTTCACCTTCAAATCTTCGCAAGTCCACTCGAGCTTGCTCCCATTGCCCTTGCGTCCGTGCAAGCGTTACCGTAGCGGATCCAAAACCAAAAGTCGGGGCACTACTCGCGATCAATACGTCTGGTCGTCCCGCGATTCGATAGAATACATCCAGCCGTTCGTTGTTGTCGTGCGGATTGAAGTCATAGGTGAAGTAGAGGCCTGTTCCCGTCTCACTGCTCAAATCAATCGGATTTGAAACGATCTCGCCAAACGCTCCTGCCGCCATGGAGTTTCCACCATTGGATTGGAAAGCAAGTGCGTTGAAGCCTTGATGATTTCTGTCCGATCCGACATTGCGGAAGTTCCATAAATTCTGTCCTGTGCCAACCGACGTCGGATCGAAGAGTACCCCGATCGTGGCGGTTGGGGTTGTACCCTCGAAAGACTCGTTCGCAATTGACAGATAGGTATCCAATGGCGAGTATCTGGGCGTCCAGATGCCCAGATAAAAATCATCCATCAAGACGCCCGCATTGGGGTTCATGGTCGCAGGGCCTGAAAGATAGTCGTAGGCGATAAAATAGCGGCCGGTGGATCCTGCAAATGAACTCATGTCCATAACCAACTGCTGCCACGATTGAGAAAAACCGACTACCGTCGTTTGACGCACTACGTTCGTTGTTGGGTCAACAACCTCGACCAACGAGACTCTCAGCAGATCCCCACTTGCCCCAGGACCGTTCGGAAATCGATAGTTCATCGAAAAGCGAACCGGGTCGCCGCTTTCCCACGTGGATGGAAACGAAAAAGTATTGGAAATCAGTTGAAGTGGATTCGCTTGCCCCACTGCCTTGCCCGGGTCACCAATCTGGAAACCGAACGCACTAGTCCCGCCGTGCCCACCCTCTGTCGTGGTGAAGTTTCTCCACAAATAGTTAACGTCTGTTACATAATTATTGGCAGCGAGAGCCGTATTAATGAAGGGGCTCGCGGCGGGATTCTTGATCGAACTGTAAGGTAGCGACTCCAAGCTGTCGTCGAAAAGGACCGTGTTTCGCGATAGAACGGTTGGTTGCGATGTTGGCCCACCGATACCTAAATCATAAGTCCCACGAGGCAGCGAAACCGTTCCAATAAACGGATCCTTGGTCCCTACCGACCCACGCGACAAGTCCGAAAGATCCGAACCTCGCAGTGGCCCTGCACGGTCGTCCACGATGTTGCTGTCTCCGCCAATATAGAGACCTTGGGATGTAAACAAGTAGGCCGTCGTGTCTGGGCGATTGAGACCGTCCGCATAATCGACATCGATGGAAATCGGGTAAAGGGTATTGAATCCCGATTGAATAAGATCGGTGTCTCCCAACGTAAATTGCATCACATTGGCCGACCCAGCCGTCAACAATCCCGCAACGCTGATGGCACCACGATCCGTCAGATTCAGTGACCCAAGTTGTGTGATGTTATCGTTCGGCGTACCATCGAACATGCCAACGTTGGCCTCGCCAGTGAGGGGCGAGTGGTACGGAAGTCCAGTCGCATGCACACCATTAGTGGCGTAACGAATATTCGCATACTGCACGGTGGACCCCGCGAATTCTTGGGCATCTCGCAATCGAATTTGCACATCGTATGAACCGCTGGTCAGACCTGCACCGGAGTTCTCAATATTGACGCTCTTGCTGCGAACTCGGAAGAAGAACGTGCTTTGAGCGCCCGTCACTCCTGGCAATAAAACTCGCAAGCCTGCATCGCGTGGATTGCTCGTATAGTCATCCTTCAGCAACCCGGAGACATTTCTGCGTGCAACCGCATTGGCTCGGCGCAGAAGCGGATTTGCGCTGTTCACATCGATCAGTGGCGTCGTGAAAATCGCAGTTGTTCCCGTTTGTTCGGTTGTACTGTCATCGCTTCGCGCTAGTAAATCTCCGTTGGCATTCAAGACCTCGATAACCGTGTCCAACGAAAAACGAGTGCTGTCGACGTCAAACCAAACTTGAGTGCCAGCAATACCCACGAAGCTGAACACGTCCTGATCATTCGCGTCGCTAAGGACACCATGGATTACAAAGCCGAGCGGAGAGCTTTCGTCCGTCGAGGATTCGTTCTTTGCCAAAGTTCCAAGGAATTGAGCCGTCGCGGCGTAATCGTTCGTTCCAGGCGCAACCATGTCAACCCGTTCGGTTTCCAAAACAGTTAACACGTTTCGATCATTGCTGAACGTATCGAACAGTGTGCTTCGCCAATCGCCAGGTCGAGGTACGGATGCGATGCCGTCATTGTTCGTATCCGTCTGCGGGCGACCGTCCGGTTGCGTTCCTGCCCCAACGGCATCGTCACGCAAACTGGTAAAGACTACAGGGAAACCTGATTGACCAATAATATGTACGGTTCCGCCCACGCGATCCGGTATACTGCTATAGGTGCCAGTCGCAGTGATACCCGTCCCTCGTTCCTTGTCAAAGTTGGAACCCTGACCTTCCATCTTGATAACCAACGACTCGTTAACCGCGCTTAGTAGCCGAAGTCCACCGCTATGTTCCAAATTCGAAACGGTAATAGAATCGAACAGAACGTGAACAATATCTATATCATCCCAGACGCTTTCAGTCGTCAAGATGTTTCGCTGCAGGTCACGCACCGCCAATGCGGTTTCATCTCGATTGTTCGTGCTGTAGTCGCCACGAATTTCTAAACCGTTGATACCGTTATTGAACAGTCGATTTGCTCGGAAGAGCGGACCGCGATTGGTGTCTAGGGTCGGATCGCGATCGATTGCTCCCGATTGCCGTCCCGAGTCGCCTCGCAGAACGGCGTCCATCGAATTGGCATCAATGGTGATCGCGCTGCCAGCGTTGTTTTGGAATACATTGTCCAAAATGATAGGCTGTGTACCGCGTACAAACAACGTCGAACCGCGGCTTAGATTGTTTCCTAGCGGATAATTTTCATTGGCGGGACGTCCCAGTCGATCGATAGGTCCTTGACCGCCCATTCCATTTGCATTGTTTTCAAACACCGTATGCGCAATGCGAGCGTCTGCTTGTTGCAATTCAATCGGGCTAAACGATTTGAACGTACCCTCGATTCGAGACGATCCGCCGGCATAAGCTAATACGGTATGATCCAATTGGAGCGTCGAACCTGGCGATGCGTAAATCCCGCTCCAGTCGCGAGGCTGTGCATCGAGAGCAGCACGCAATCCATTGTTGTTGGTGTCAAATGTGCCGCCGATACCGAATCGGTCATCTTGCTTGCTAGTAAATACAACGCGTCCTCCATCCAATCCCTCGGCCAAAAGCTGCGCGCTATGACCGATCTCGATGCGCGCTCCTTCGAGCTTAATGATCGTGCCTGGATCGATAGCCAACGAAGCATCTAATCGCGGACGAATAGTGCCAAGCGATTCTACCGACAACGTGCCCTGCAAATTGGAGCCGTTATCAAGATACGAAGTTGCATTCGGGTTGTTAAGCTGCGTAATTAGTCGGAACGTACCCGCTCCGGACGAGGAACTTCGATATATACGACGAGACGCGTAACCCAATTGCAATGCAGGCAGATTAGTCAGGCTTACAGCTTGATTGACTAAATCCGTCGCAATCACCGATGTCGGTGCCGAAGCCAATCCTTCTCGACCCGCAGCGTCCACCATAACAACACGGTAAGTGTAGTCTCCGGCAAACAGAAAACCACCTAGGGAAGGCGTCGAGACAACTCCACCTACATCCGGACGGTCCCGGAACAAGGTCGCTTTGTCATCGTTGGAATCGGTGAGAACGGCCCCTAAGTCTTCGTAGGATGTCGATATCCCATCGAGCTCGGCGACCAATCGGTACGGCCCAGAACCTACCCCTAGACTTCGATACAATCGACGTGCTACGAACTCGCCGTTGACGCTTGGCAAACCGGTCATGCTAATCGCAGTTTGGTCTGGAGCCACGGTCACGTTTTGTGTTGCATTGCTCGGCGGCGTCTCGTACCCGTACTTGTCAACGTACGTGAACTTGTAATTGTAAATACCAGGCGTAATCGTACCCCCGGTCCTGCCCCTCAACGAAACCAGATTGGAAGGCAAAAGAGTTTGGTCTAATAGACTAGCTCCGGGAACACCTTGGATCAGCACGTTTTCCGAAAGGACGTGAACCACATCCGGATCGTCGAATCGCCCAGGAACTGTCAGTTGTTTCAGTTCGCCGCCCGCTGGCGTGCTCACTTTAATAAACAATCCGTTAATGGAATTCTTGGTCAGAACATTGTCGTGAATCTCTGGCCCGACTCGATTGTAGTCCGGAGTGAAACTGCCTTTACGCTGATACTTAGGCTCGCTGAAAAGAGTCTCTTCGAAGCTATCGGGAGTTGCACTGATCGCGGAATCGGAACCGAATGTAATCTTATTGAACGACAGCGTCGGACGCATATCGGCGATTTGGATCGAGTTAACCGTTTGCTGTATTGTGTCGACCACGACAGCGCTGGATCCACCATACCGAATGTCCGCATGATTGACGTACTGTCGGAAGATGCCTTCGTCTTCTAAATCAGACCGACCCGCAGAAAGGTCCAGATCGCGTTTGTATAGCAATCCACCCCAATCTCCGGCTGCGGGCGTCGTCCGAGGCTGGTAATTGTCCAAACCAATCAACTCGTCTAACCATGACGTGAAAAACACACTACCGGAAGCAGTCGACCCATCGCTGAGCTTCTTGGCATTGCCGGCTGCATCCAGAAGAATAGGTGCACCTAAGACTTGCAGTGCACCACCGCTTCGATCCACTCCAAGCGTAGAACTTCCAACGCCAATTCTCGAACGGTTTAACTTGAAGACAGTTCCCGCATCGATCATCACCGTCACACCCTTAGGGACATCCATCGTTGCGCCATCGGACAAGATCGATCCTGCCAGCAGTCCGAAGCCGATCTCGTAAGCAAAATTATCCCCGACGGTTTCCAACTTTTGGTCGGCTCCGCCATTTCCAACGATCCGAACAATGTCACCAGGAACAGTTGAACCAAAGGCATTTGCTACGCCTGTGGCGGAAATGTTGTTGAATGGATGAGCTAATGAGCCGTCCGCATTTGGACCAGCCGATTTATCAACAAATAGGGTCTTGCCTGCGATGTCGAGCACCGTCATGCCAGGCGATAGCTGAACCAATCGCTCTCCACGCAGCGTTACGCGTGCACCGTTGGCGATTGCGGTAACCCCACCCAGTTCCGCGGAACGGCTGTTAATCGCAATCGCTAACTCGGTAGCTAAATCACCCGAGGTGCTGGCAATTGGAGCATCCGAATATAAAATCCGAGTGTTTCCGATACCGATATTCGTATCTTTACTGAATTCGAACCGTCTATCGACTCCATTGCCACCTCGAATCGTCACGATCTGCCCTTCCAGGGCCGAGGATCCGCCAGCATTGAATCGCATAGCCCGATCGAGAGGTCGAGTCTGGAACCAAAAATTATTGACTCCTCCACTGACACCATCCGCATCACCATCGAGGGCAATCGACACATCGCCACCAACGCCTGTGACGTCTTGAATCGAGTCCACGCTGTCGGTTTGAGCTCTAAACGTTAATCGTAAATCGTACTTTCCCTGGGTCCTACCGCCGGTCCCAGTAAATGAAATCGTCGCGTCGTACTGATCATTTCCGGAAGCGGAAACCCCAACATAATAAACGCCCGACGAAAGACTTTGACGAATCAGCGAGTCCTTGCTAAAATAATTATCGTTCTGAGAAATCAGTTGCATTTCGCCACCCTTGAGTGTTATGGGCGAATAAGTAATATCTCGATCCCCAACTTTGGTTGCTGGGTTGCCACCTAATAGATTTACCTTTACGAGCGAGCGGGCCACAGGATCATTGTCCAACGCAGCAACAAGCTGTCCCAGAGTGGATTCGGAACCCGTAGTCGAGTTCAAATCGACCGAAATTGCATTGGGAAACACATTGACGATCGGCAACGCACCTGCTCCCCGATTGCTCCGAGTCACAAACACTTGCAGATTGTTTCCGAGCTTACCCGGTTTGACCGCTGTGAATTGCAACTGTACCCCTTGCCCCAAACCAAGATTCGACGTGGCGGTTGCCTGAACTTCACGATACAAAGCGAGGCGAGTATCGAGCGTACTACTATTCGCCTGGCGTTCGGCCAACGTTTCAGCGACGAGAACTCCTTCACGCGATTGACCGTTCGGGCCAAAATCGACATCAAAACGATACAAGTCGATATCGCTACTCTCGGGGCGATGCACATATTGACCATGGATGATGTCTTGATTGCCGGGGAAGATCGGTTCGAAATTACGATCCGCCGTTGACCGGAAAGTAAGGAAGCCGGTATCGAGATTGAGCAATTCGGACGGGTCCAAATTCGCCGCACGCGAAAGCCCAAGCATGAAGCCAATGCTGGTCGCTGCGGCTCGGGTCAAATTCTCGCCGTAGTTATCATTCCATACATTGTTGGCTGAAAAAACCGCCAAGCTGTTTTGGTAGGTTGGGTCAATCCGAACGCCCCATTGCCCCACCGTTTCAACTTGCAATTGCCCCAAACGAAGCGCATTGGTGGTTCCCAGCGCCATCGTCAATCCGATATCCGCCGTTTCAACGAACTGAACCCCTAGCTGATTCGACCACAACGCAAACGCTTCTCGAATTCGAAGCTTCTGCTTTTCTGTAATCACGTTCGAAACCGGTACGCCAGCGTCTGTACCGTAGATCGACTTGAAGTTGTAATAGATCGTTCGGATCCCGTCGAAATTATCGCCACCAAACGCCGGATTGATATGATTTTCAAACGTTTCGCCAACAATGCGTTGAGCTGGATCGTTGACGGCGCCAATCAAGTCCAAAACATTGGTCTCAGGATCAATGGCGGAACTCAGCAAGAGACTCGTCTGAGCGACGCTGGATGAACCGATCGTGCCTAAATTGGAGGCGGTATCGAAACTGCTTCCAAGTCCATATATAGGGACGGGGGAGTAGTTGATAGGTCGATTGCCAATGATTCGACTTCCATCGCTGCCTGGCTCCAGTATGGTTTTAATCAGAGCAGATGAAGCCGGATTTGTTTCTAACGCGACGAGAACTTGATTGACGGTAGTTACCGTGTTTGGCAACACTGCTGTTGCGCTGCCGATGTTAACGGTTATCGCTTTACCGACTACTGTGACGGTCGGATTTGGAGAAGCGGGACCATTGACAAACGAGACGGTAATACCACCGCCTGCATGACCCAATGCCTTCGAGGTAAATCGAAGCTTGGCACTGCCGTTGGTATTTAAATCCGAAATGGCGGTCGCTGAAGCATCCGTGCGAACGGGCGACATCGGCGCCGACTCGCGTGTGCCGATTCGCAATCTGAAAGTACTCGATGGCAAAAATGGCCCTGGCAGAGAATCGATGTCATTGTCGAATCGAAGCGTTGCAGTGTTCGCCGATGCGTTGTAGTAAACCGTTGTGGGAAAGTATGCGGGTAAATCGTCCGTATTTCGAACCGTGTCCGCTGTGTAAATCAATTGATAAAAGGACGGATTTTCTACACTTCGAGCCGTAGGCTTGCCGACGGAATCATTCTCTACCAGCAACTTGTCGTTGTCAAAGTACACAACGATCGTATCGCGCTGCTGTTCGATGGTACCATTCGCAAGTCGAACCACAGGCTGCGGAACAACAGCCGTGACCTTGGAGCCCAAGTCCAATCGGAAGTCGATGGTATCTTGACGTGTGCTGGCGTTCGTAGGAACAAAAAACTCGCCGCTCGTGTTGCGCAGCCCGCGAATCCCTCGGCTCGCATCATCAAAACCAAAAACCTCCAAGCGATACGCATCGTCTGGCAAGTTTTCCGCAAAACGCAGTGTGACTTCGTTCTCGTTAGGTCGGTCTCCAATGACGACAGCACCTGGTTGTACGACCACGTCATTATTAGATCTAAGCTGAATTGGGCTGTAACTGGCGGTATCAACACCACCCAATTTCGCCGACGCCAATCCACCGTTGATTTTGGCTGAGAGCCGAGGCGAAACCACGGCTGAACCATTGATCAAATTGACCAGTCGCTGAGCAGTAACCAACCCGTTCGGATTCGAATTCAGAGTAATCGTGACATTGATCCCGTTGATCGCAAATGTCGGATCGCCGGTCGGCCCGAGATCGCTTCTCAAGACATTGATCGTCAAGAGGTCCGACGCGTTGCGACTAGATAGCTGAATATCGACTCGACCATTCGAACCGAAATCCGACGACACGCTCGGCAACGCAAAGGAACCGTCCGAACCCGCACGGGTGACTCGAATTCCCCCAACCGTCGCCGCGTCGATTATCTGCGAATCGTCGAAACGGAACGTCAGTTCGCGCGGGGCAATGTTGCGAATCACTCCGTTCTCAATCAAGTCGCTATTGTTCGGCTGCACGCCAATCAAATGCGGCCCAATAGCTAAGAGTTGACGGGGCTCCAATGCCTCTAATAGATAACGACGAAGCTTGCCACGTTTTTTTACGCTGGACGCTTGGGCATTTTTAGGTGTTTTGGTATTGATAGGAGAACTCGTGTTGCGAAGCCGGCGGATGGTCATCACCAACCCTCAGTGCAAAAGTAGCCAGGAACCCCCCGCGATCAACAAATTTCGCGGGGCTGTGAAAAATTGCGTCTCGAACTCGCATCCGCCAAGGGGCGATAAAGCCACGTCAACGACAGCGAGGTCAAAAGAACACTCGTTTTCGAGTATAATTGCGTAGGATTTGGATGCAAACTTGTACAGCCCTCCTTCGAGAAACCGGACTACCAAAAAGGGAGATTACCACCCTAAAGAATGGGTCGAACCAGTTTCTAAGCGACGGAAAAAGCAGCAGATTTTAAAAAATCCATGCACCTACTACCGTCATCAACCGCAGAACACGACGGTTTTGCGGTCTTTGACGACTTTTTGGATGCCAATTGCCGCGAAAGGTTCCGGCTACCTTGGCTGGAAATCAATCTCTTGAAGAATTCGGGAAAAAATTAGTGAGTTTCCGATTTGCGGTCCTTCACCATCAAATGCCAGCCGACTCCGAACGCGCTTCTCACTGGGACGTGCTCCTGGAACAACCACCCGAATTTGGAAGTGGATTGCTTACCTTTGAGGTTTCTGTTCCACCAAACGAATGGCGGAATCCGATTTCCATTCGAAAATTGCCCGATCACCGACCTATCTACTTACACTATGACGGCCAACTTTCCGACAATCGCGGGATCGTAACCCGAATCCTGACCGGGACCATTCAATGGCGTCTCCTTAAAGACGTTTCGCTAATACTATGTGTTCAATCGGACTTGTTTCCGTCTGGATCTTTATCCAACGTAGATCGAGCATTCACAATCCAAGGTGAACTAAGAATTTCCAAACTCGGCGAACAATCCAACCATGATCGATGGACAATGGAATACACTCACGAATTCGGGTCGAACTAGTTCGACTGTCCCAAATCGACCCCTTCGGCCTCGTGCCGAAGGTGAGCAGGTTTGGCAACCAGAAAATGGTACCTCCAGGCCACCCCTACTCTGGGCTGATGAAATCGCAGCCAATAGTTGAACTAACGGCTTCAATACAAGCCCGACGCGCAAGCGAGGGATGATTCCGACCCCTCGCTTGCGCGTCGGGCTTGTATTTTCATCAGCCCACCCCAACTCCCTCAAACTGCTGCCTACTGCAGCAGTTTGAGGGAGTTGGGCAAGATCGGGGCAGTTTTAGATTCTGGTTACCGAGGACAAAGCCATGTGCCACGCACGAGAAAAAGCCATTACCACCCTAAGCCATAATCTTCTCCGTGATTGCTTGAGCCGCCCCAGAATGTGCCGTGCTTCCAATCAAACCAGATGGCGTTGATCGGTCCAGATGTTCGCTCTTGAAATGTCTGCCGATACCCCATTCTGCTGAGATCCCTTCGAACCCAAGAGGGTGTTTGCTCGTTGAGCGTCAACCCCCCGGGGCTCTTCTCGTGATTGCCAAAACTAGAATGCATTTGCAATGTCTTGAAGCTTGGTGCTTCACACGCTTCCTGCACAGTCATGTTGAACTCGACCATGTTTAAAAAGAACTGAAGTAGTAATTGATCCTGTTCGTCCCCTGCCTGCTTGGCAAACGACAGAAATGGCTTGCCTTCCTTCATGGCCAGCGTCGGCGTTAGTGTGACGCGAGGTCGCTTGCCAGGCTCGACAACATTGAACGGATTCTCTTTGGCATCCAAGACGAAGGATTGCATCCGCTGGCTGAGACCAACACCCGTGTTACCCGCGATACATGCAGGAACCCAGCCGCCGCTCGGGGTCATACTCACTACCCAACCCTCTGCATCGGCGGCCTCGACGGATGTCGTTCCGGACTGAAAACTCTCCGAGAATTTTTCGTCCATGAGTGAATTGCCAAACTGGTGAACCCCTGCCCCTGAGCCACTCCATCTGTTTAACGTGTCGCCATACGGGTTAACCTTGCCCTCGAATGGATACGGGTCCCCCGGTCCTATCTTGGGGTTGTTCCGCTCGCGGTCGATGAGCTTGCTGCGTTCTTTTGCGTACTCTTTAGAAAGAAGGCCCTGCATCGGTTCCTCAGGTGCAAAAGCAGGATCGCCGTAATAGAAATCGCGATCCGCAAAGGCAAGGTTCATCGCTTGGTACATCGTGTGAATGTAATGGGTCGAATTGTAGCCCATGCCCTTCAAATCAAAGTTCTCAAGTATATTGAGCATTTGAAGCATGACTGGTCCTTGGGTCCACTGTTGAAGTTTGTAGACCTCAATGCCTTTGTAGTTAGTCATCATTGGTTCCTCCATTTTAACTTGCCAAAGTGCAAGGTCTTGTTCGGTGATCAAGCCGCCCTGTTCCTGGCAACCGCGTGCAATCTCTTTTGCGATATCCCCTTTGTAGAAACGATCGTTTGCCGCATAGATCGCTTGCTTGCGCGACGCACCTTTTTTGAGTGCCTCTTGTTCTGACGCAACCATTTTCGTTAACGTCTCTAGCAGATCTTTTTGAACGAAAATTTCGCCCGCATTGGGTGCTTCCCGATTTTCGCCGAGATGTGGCAGAAAGACCTTTTTCGAATAGGGCCACTTTTTGATTTGCAATTTCCCACGTTCGATGGAATTGGCGGTTTGAGCTTCGATCGGATACCCTTCGGCCATTTGCATTGCCGGTGCTAAGACTTCAGTCAAACTCATTGTGCCGTACTCAGCCAACATGGTCATCAGTCCACCGGGCGTTCCAGGCGTGACTGCCGCCAAGGGTCCGTACTCAGGCGGGTACTTCATCCCCTTGCTCTTGTAGAACTCGGCGGTCGCACCTGTTGGAGCAACACCGAGCGCGTTGATCGCGATAACTTGTTTGGTGTGCGGGTTGTAGATGAGCGCTTGTGTTTCTCCGCCCCAGCTCAGCACGTCCCACATGGTGCATGTGGCAGCGAGCATGGCGCACGAGGCGTCCACTGCGTTACCACCCTTGGTGAAAACCATGGCCCCAGCAGTGGCCGCGAGGGGCTTGCCGGTGACTGCCATCCAGTGCCGTCCGTGCAGCGGTGGCTTTTGGGTGGTCACAGGTAGGTTATTGAACTCCTGGCCACAGGCGTTGTTGTAAAGAAAGATCAAGCAGAGTAACGCGGAAATTTTATTCATGATTTTGATCCACATCCATCGATAGGTTTGTGCTTACATGGGAAGTACTATATCGAATTACCAAGCAGTTAGGACGTCATGGTTCCAGTGGCTGACGCCACCGGCAAGGATGTTTTAATCGTACGGGTCGAAATTTTTTTGCATTTTGCAGCGCATCCAGGGAATCGACATTGGCAGAGACTATCCATTTCCACTAAACTCCCCACTTGTCGCGACTCAACATCCGTTTGCTAGCATTGCTGGCTGCCGTAGGAGTCGAGGCACACTTCTGCTTTGGAGCAGAGTGATCGAATTCTATCCACAGGGAGGGTGGTCATGGGCAAGGAATCCATTCGCTTTATTCACGCCGGGGATTTTCATCTTGAGCGTCCGATGCAGGATCTCATCGATTTGCCCGAGCACCTGAAGCAGACTCTCGTCGATGCTCCGTGGAAGGCCGCCGAAGCGATCTTCGAGACTGCCATCGTCGAAAATGTGGACTTCATTCTGCTCGCGGGTGATCTTCTGAATCCTGTATCCTGCGGTGCTGCGGGCCCTGCATTTTTGCTGGAACAATTCGAGCAACTTCAGCAACGCAATATTCAAGTTTACTGGGCCGGTGGCCAAGTCGACGATCCAGACCGCTGGCCGGATGCGGTTGCCCTGCCAGCCAACGTTCATCTCTTTTCCAAACGCCAGCTTGAACCGGTCGTTTACCGTCGCAACGGTTTTGCGCTGGCCACGATTTTAGGGCGATCCAACGATGGACGCGAGTCGATCCGAGCCGCAGAATTTCAACTGGAAGCAGATGATACGTATGTCATTGCACTTGCTCACGGGGTCGCCGATCGTGATTCGCTGCTCAGTCAACGCATCGATTATTGGGCACTTGGCGGCAATCATCAGCGGCAAACACTCCATGGCGAAGCTCCTCACATGCGTATCTGTGGAACACCTCAAGGCCGTTCCTTTTCCGAGGATGGCTCGCATGGCTATTGGACCGTAGAGGTAGACGGAAACCACGACGCTCAAATAACGGCCCAAGATGTCGACGTGTTTCGATACGTCACTCAAACATTAGATACCGAGGACTTGGCTCTCGGGCGAGACATTCGTCAGTTGATGACGAAACGCGTTTCGCGGTTGCAATCGGAAAATGGCACTCGCCACCTGATCGTAAACTGGCGGATTGAAATGGATTTGGAAAATGCTTCGCAGGTTGGCCCCGCTTCTCTCGAAGAGATCCTTTCTTGGCTCCGACGCGAGTATGGACACGGCTCATGTTCCGTATGGTCAACGGATATCGAGGTCCTTTCTCCTAAGGCTTTCCCAAAGAAGTGGCAAGAGGAAGAAACAATACTCGGTGACTTCTTGAGAACCTGTTCCGAGAGCCGTAAGAGTTTGGGTAAAAACGTTAATCTCAAGACGCTGGTTGAAAGTGAGACGCCCGGCAACCCCGCTTGGCAATCGCTTTTAGTCAACGAAGATGCGAACACCGTCACGGGAATGCTCGACCGTGCTACTTTACTAGGGGTCGATTTACTGCGCGGTCATAAGATCGATCTACTGGCATCCACAAGGAAATTTGGAGGTACCAAAGCATGAAGGTACGTGACATTCAGATAGATGGCTTTGGTGTATGGTCTGGTCTCTCGGTCGATTCGTTGCCGGATGGCATGACCGTTTTTTATGGCCCCAACGAAGCGGGCAAGACGACGTTGATGCAGTTTTTGAGGACGATGCTGTACGGTTTCACGGCGGAGCGTCGGCAGCGGTATTTGCCTCCCGTGTTTCCTGGCAAGCCTGGTGGCGCGATGCGAGTCAGCGGTCCAGGTGGCGGTTATGAAATCGCAAGGCGTGCGACGCTCAATGACCCCAGCATTGTCGGGCAACTGACCGTTACTAGCAGCGATGGGGTCACACAAGGACAACACCGCCTCACCTCGCTGCTCGGCAGCGTGGACGAGTCGATCTTTACCAATGTATTTGCTATTGGACTTAGGGAATTGCAGGAGTTGAGCACGCTGGACGATACCGATGCAGCGGACGAACTATACAAATTATCGAGTGGACTCGATCGTGTGTCGCTGGTGGATGTGATGCGTCAACTCAAAACAGCTCGCGGTCAAATCGTTTCGGTCTCGGCTGATACGGGGCAGATGTCGACGATGTTGGCCAGACGCGAGAAGCTACGCGACGAATTGGAGCAGCATACGGCGCGAGGCAGGCGGTGGGGTGAACTAGCCGCGCATCGCAAGAACCAACACACTGAGATCGAGGAGCTACGCCAACGCAGCGAACAATGGGAACTCGAAGCGAGAGCGGTTGAAACGGCGGTGCAAGTCCGAGAACCTTGGGTGCAACGGGACAACACTCGCAATCGCCTCAAGGCTCTCAATGCACGCGTCGATTTGCCTGAGAATGCGATCGAAAAGCTTCGGGAAATTCAAGAGCAGATCGAGGACAAGCGACGCCAAGTTCAAGCGGTTAAAGAAGAACGCAAGCAGATTCGACAACGTGCTGGCGAGATGCCTGTTAGCAAGGGAATCCTTTCCTTAGCAGGAAAAATCGAAGCGGCAGGTGAACAAGGGCCATGGATCATTTCGCTTCAAAAGCAGATCCAACGCTTGGAATCGGACTATGTTCAGACGCAGGAGCAATTGATCGAGGACGCAAAGCGGTTAGGGCTCAGCGAGCAGGATCAAGAATCGTTGCTCAACGACAAACGCTTGGCTAATATGCCTGACTTGTCTCGGCAGGCGATCAGTCAGCTCGCGGGCCCGGCGCGGGATGTACGCACCCATCAGGTTCGACTCAAACAGGCCAAAGAGCAGGGACTGAACGACAAAAAGGAGGCGGATCGACTTGCTGCCGAAATCAGTGGCTTTCTATCGGTGAGGAACGAAAAGGATCTCCAAAAAGCACACAAAAAATCGAGCGAATTGTTGCTTTCGTTGCGCAAGAGTCAAAATTTAGAGGAGCGATTGGACAAGCTAGTAAAGCACAAACGCGAGATCGAAGAAGATGCGGTCAGCATGGAAGGCGAAGAAGGCTTGCCGGTCGACCACGTGTTTCGACTCGCACCGCCGTTTATCCTCGGTTCGATCATGCTGATTCTCGGCTTGGGTAAATTCTTTGGTTGGCACTGGACCAGTTCTCCGCCAATCAAAGCGGTTTCCCGTTGGCCGTTCTCTGCAGCAGAGAAAGCGGCCAATCTGGCCCGAGAAATTTCGACAGAACAATCGTTTGGACTGATGCTATTCCTCTTGGGTACCGCTGTCCTAATTGGAACCTATTACTTTTGGAAACGGCTTGAAGACAGCTCTAGCGACGACCTAAAAGATTGCGATTCGCAGCTCGAAGCGCTCGGTGTCCAAGTTCGAAAGACGGAATCCGAACGCGAAGAGTTGCTTAAACTACTGCCCGAGCATGGTGGTTCCTTGGAGCAACGCATACGTGAAGCAGAACACGATGTCGCTCAGTGCGAGAATTATTTGCCGGTGTTTCACAATCTGCAAGCAGCTCAGCAGCGTTACCGGACTGTCCGACAGCATGGACTAGATGCAATCCATGGTCTAAAGTCGGCACGCAATCAATGGAAAAAGACACTTGGCCAACTTGGGCTTGCCGATTCACTTTCTCCCAAAAACATTCGAGTGCTTGCCGAGGGTTATGAATCGTTACTACAGACTCGGCGACGATTAAAAGTACACGAGGACGAACTGGATCAGCGTAAACTGGAATTGGCTACCGGCCTGCAACGCATCGAGGCATTGTCGTTGCAATTGAAAGTTGCAGTCGATGATGCAAGTCATGAGTACAAAGATCCAGCGGCACGTTCATTACTGGAACGCGTCGAACATTCTCGCGAAAACTCTCAGGGCAGTCCCAACAAAACTTCGGACCGAGATGGCCGTCAATCGCGCGATTCACGCGATCGAGTTGACAAGCGAGAGCAACGCAATCGGGATGACCAGGTTGCGCTGAGAACGGCAGCAGCGACTGCGTTGCCTAAGGATGGCGTCACCGACGGACCGCTGCTCAAACTACAGGAACTGTCCAATACACTTGCTCAGCACCAACAGTACATCGCGCTTCGACGTCAATTGCGTGCCGAAGATGAAGAGCTCTCCAAGAAGCAAAAGTCTTTGCAAAGGCTGATGGAGCGATGGATTCGTGCTCGCCAAACGCACTTAGCGGAAATGGGAGTGGAAAACCAACAGCAACTCGAAGAGCAGCTTTCGCTAAAACATCAGTTTTTGAAGCTGAAGCAGGAAATCGCAGATCTCGACTCGCGAATCAGTGCGATCATCGGTGGCCATGTTCCCTATGAGTCGATTTCACGTCTACTAGAGAATGCTCCGGCCGGCGAGTTGGAGAAGCGTTGGGAAACGCTTGGACAGCGAAGCCAACAGGCGGATGAACGGGTCTCGCAATTGCTACAACGACAGGGCGAAACAGCTCAAGAAATGAAGAGCCTGGCCGCCGATCACCGTTTGGCAGAGGTAAAGCTCGAACTGGCTTGTCTTGAGAGGCAACTGGAGGCCTGTGCCGAACATTGGCGAACGCTCTCTGCGACGACGTGCATGCTAGAAAAAGTATGTGAAGTCTACGAAACGGAACGTCAGCCGGAGACATTACGTGAGGCTTCAGCGTTCCTGAAACAACTGACCGATGGCAAGTACGTTCGCGTTTGGACACCACTCGGCAAAAACGCTCTGAGGATAGACAACGAAAAGAACCAGAGCTTGCCACTCGAAGTGCTAAGTCGAGGTACACGCGAAGCGGTCTTCATCGCGTTGCGGTTATCATTGGCGGCTGCCTATTCTCGACGCGGAGTGACGTTGCCTTTGGTGCTGGATGACGTATTGGTCAACTTCGACTCGATCCGCGCGACGCATGCGGCCAAAGTGTTACGCGACTTCGCATCGCTCGGTCACCAGGTGATCATGTTCACGTGCCATGAGCACATTATGCGGATCTTTCACGACATTGACGTGCAGGTGCGCGTATTGCCTACACAAGGCCAGACCGGTGACGCTCGCATCTATCAACCGCACGATGTACCCGTCCAAAAAGGTGTGCGTCGGGTATCGGAAGTCATCGTCGATAAGCCTGCCGTTGACGCTCCCGTGTTGGCGAAGTTTTCAGAAGCCAGCCAGCCAGTCGTAGAGCGTGTGCCGTTACCAACGATCGAGATCCCTTCCATCCCAATGACGCCAGCAACGCCTTTGAGGTCGACAATTCCGTTGAGGTCGGATTTCATTGAAACGACGGAGCAGCCGCCGGCGTTAAAGTTGGAGCGAGTTAGCCGCCAGCCGCGACGGCAACCGATTCCTGCACCGGTTGCTCCAGTCCAATGGGAACCGGCCGGTATGGATCGACTTTGGTACCACTACGATGAGGAGCCAGTGGCGGAGACGGCACAGTGTCTTTGGTACGAAATCGATCAAATTGAGCTGCCATTGGAAGGCGAACCGCACGATCTCTGGTGGAGTACATCCAAGGAAAATGCTTCCTAACACGATAACACGACGCACATGCAAACAAAAAACACCATTTGGCAATTTGCTACCGCCGCAAACATTCGCTTTGGTCGCGGATGCTCAATGTTGCTGCCAGATGAGTTGCAGCGTTTGAATGTAGCTCAACCACTGGTTATCGCTGACAGGACCATCGCAAATCTGCCGCAGGTTTTAGAGTTGCTTCGAGCTTTGAAACACGCTTTTCCTAGAGCCCATGTTTTCGATGGTTGCGTTCCCGAGCCGCCAATCGAGACCGCACTAGATGCCATCACGTTTGGAAGACGAATCGCAGCAGACGGAGTTGTTGCAATTGGAGGCGGTAGCAATTTAGACGTTGGCAAGATTACTGCAACGGTGTTGCGGCACGGAGGATCTCCTCGCGACTACTTTGGTTTCGACGTTGTGCCGGGGCCAATTCTGCCTTTGATAGCGATGCCAACCACTGCCGGCACCGGTAGCGAGGTTTCGCATGCGGCAGTTTTAACGGACTCCATCGCAGAAACAAAAGTCAGCACGCTTAGCCGATGGCTGCGACCCAACGTTGCAATCGTTGACCCTGCGCTAACCGATTCCTGCCCTCCGACTGTAACGGCTCATAGCGGAATCGACACGCTCGTACACGCCATCGAAGCGGTTACGAATCGAGACTTTAGCGAGATGACTGAAGTGGATCCTCAAGCGAGAGCATACGAAGGTAGCTACCCCCTGACCCAACTGATAGGCGGGGAAGCCATTCGATTGGTTGGACGATTTCTTGTACGAGCGTATCGACAGCCGAACGATTCAGAAGCTCGTGATGGAATGGCGTTAGCAGCAATGTTAGCTGGGATGGCTTTCTCCAATAGCGGTGTCGCTCTTGTCCACGCTCTCGAATACCCGATCGGTGGACTGACCCATTGTAGTCATGGCGAAGGCAACGGCCTGCTTCTGCCACATGTGATGCGATTCAATTTGCCGGAATGTACGGAATCGATGGCACAGGTTGCCAGTTGGTTAGGTTGCAAACCAATTGGACTTTCCTCAGTGGCTACAGCCGATGCAGCGATCGCGGCTGTTGTCGAACTTACCCAGGCCGTTGGAATAAGGGCTCGACTAAGCGAATTGGGTCTCAAAAGGGAACGGATTCCCACTGTGGCCCATCGAGCATTTCAAATCAAGCGGTTGATGGACGTGAATCCGCGTCGTCCAACAGAGCTGGATTTGGTCAATATTCTCGAGAAAGCGTTCTAAGGCGAGTTATGACACGCACTCGGCATAGAAGATGTTTTCAAGTGACAAAGCTAGGGTTTAGAAGTCAGCTCGAAATTGCATGTCTGCTTTCCAGATTTAATCTCCTGCGTAAGTGCGGACTTCGTGTTGTACTTGGCAGGCACGATTTCCGCCTTGGCACGTTCTCCCGTTCCCTCGGATAGTGGAGCCGGAGTGAAGATGGTGACTTTGTGATTGCCAACGGGGGCACCAATTTGGTCTACGGTGTACCGCATTTCATAATGCCCAGATTTATCGGTTCTCGCAATGGCTGCGCTCCCTCCTTCGTCCTCAAATCGTACGGCAATGTCCGGCAGTGGTTTGCCATCCAAGGTTACTTGCCCCGAAACCTGACCGAACTGCGCACCTCCGCAGCCGAACAAAGTGCACATCCCTAACAGGACTACCCAACGAAGAATACTAACTTTGGACCGACGCATCATCTCGAAAACCTTTACGGAAAACTTCTAGTAAGCTTACTCAGGAGTCTCAACAACCATACCATCATTTCGGGCGCCCATTCGATCAAACACCCCCCAAGGTCTCACCGCTTGGCCAGCAGTTTCCACCCCGTCCCAGACGCTGATGGATTGCGACAAGAAATGGACAGAACCATCGCAATAGGCAAACTGTGCTCCTCCGGTGTGTCGGCTACCGAATGCGTTCGGGTCTAAGCCATTTATTTTGTGATCGCGTCCGAGATCCGTAAATCCAGCTGTGCTTATGCAGAAGTGGCGATTGGCGTAGCCTCCATTCGTATTCGTTGTTCCTTGCCAGACAACGCCGTTGTGGAATTTGTAATCGCGTTCGCCCACAAGCAATGTGTTGCTGGTACCATCCGTGATGTCGCGGAAGCCAATTTTGCTATCCATGAACAATGCACCATTTCCACCAACATAATTTCCAGGGGAGCTTTCAGCGTCATACCATGCCCCCAGATGAAAAAACAGGAGGCTTCCATTGACTCCAGCATAGTTTCCCATGCTGACTTGTCGTCCGCCCAAAGTTCGCTTGTCATTGAGATCAGGCGCAGAGTCGGAAGGGCAAAGATATCCAGGCATCTTCGTCTGAAGCGTTGCCAAGAGAATCGGATTTGCTGCGTTGTTGATCGGTCCCCAATTTCCACTATCAGATGCCAACTTGTTGAAAAGGTTGCTTTGCTCGATGTACGGCAAAATCCTCACAGCCCATCCCCACGAATGGTTACGGGTGAATCCTTGCGGGAATTTATTGTTGGCATCGTGATAGTTGTGCAGAGCCAAACCAATCTGCTTTAGGTTGTTGCTGCACTGCATGCGCCTCGCTGCCTCACGGGCCGCCTGAACAGCGGGCAATAATAGGCCAACAAGAATTCCGATAATCGCGATAACCACCAAAAGTTCCACCAATGTAAAACCACGTGATCTCTTCATAATGACTCCAAAGAATTTGAGGGGAAAAACTCAATTTACTCGGCTAATTCAATCGTACAGGTCGAAAAGCTTACCCGAAACTAGTATTCTATTGTAATAATACCGGCATTCGGTGTATGTGTATTGGAAAATCCGTTCGCCAAAA
>CAMDKL010000025.1 GCA_945900945.1 Pirellula staleyi DSM 6068 | reverse complement strand
GTCGCTCTGCGTTGGCTGCGTGTCTTTCCTGGCCGCCGACTCGATGAACATCTGGCCGATCCGACCTCTAACGATGTCGAAACACTGGCTAACAACTCCGAACGCATTCAAGCAATTCGTACGCGATTGTCGAATCCCTCCTGGTTTATGAAGGCGCTCTGCGAACCCATCGCTCGACTTGCCAATAAACAAGACGAAGCGACTGGCCACTTTTGGGAGGGACGATTCAAAGCCCTAGCTATCACCGACGAGGCGGGTCTCCTGGCTTGCAGTATGTACGTCGATTTGAATCCAATTCGAGCGGCCATGGCACAAACTCCAGAAGAATCGGTCCATACTTCGGCTTATGATCGTATCAAGTCGCTCCAAGGTGCAACGATCCCATCGGCGGCAGCTGAGTTGGTTGCCATTGAAACTTCCGAGGCAGGTCGAATCTTGAGAACATCAACACCTGATCAGCTACGAAAAATGAATGCTGCGGCAAAGAAACACAGGGGACCATCGATCCCTCGAGATGCTTGGCTGTCTCCGTTAACTATCAACGAACGAGTCCCTTCTGGGCCGCAGTCAAGCTCGACGGGTGTTCGTGCGAGCGACAAGGGTTTCTTGTCGCTTGATATAAGAGACTATTTGACATTGCTCGACTGGACGGGACGACAGCGAGGCAGTGCTCAGAAAGCCGACATACCCAAGGAACTAGATCCGATCTTGAAACGCATTGGAATCGACGGACGAATGTGGGTGGACTTGGTCTGGCGATTTAAAAAATACTTCGGTAGGGGCGGAGCCGCAGGCTCACCGCAAAGCTTGAAAGAATCAGCGGCTCAGAACAACCGCAAATTCGCAAGAGGCCAGCGATCCTCGTCCGCCTGCTTTGTATCTGGATAGCAACATCATTCCTTGTCGCGAAAGGGGGGCGGGAGTCTTATTTGCGATGCGACGCATCTTGAACCGAACGACAGTTTTCGTGAAAAAGGCTCCCGACCCCGTGCGATAGCCGCTCTTCCCTCGCAGGTTCGCTTCTAGAGCAAGTGACTCCGGCGTCCCGGCGACACGTTTGAAGATCTTGCCGAACCGATTGACTAAGTCGCACCACAATTCGCCTGATAGTCCAACTCGTTCCAAGATCCGCCTGAACAGCTTGCCGAAGCGATTCCACGCCACCAATTCAAAATCCCGATTCGAGGAGCGATTGGCGGCGAAATTACTGCGAGAGCGACAATTTAGCCTTACCGAAAGGATGTGACTGTTAAGCTAAGAGGGCTTTCGCGCCGTCGTTGACTTTGGGGGGCCGACCAGTTACTCTAGTGTTAATTGGAAGCGCAGCTCCAAGATCGTCCCACCTTAGAAAATTCGCGTTCTTTGAATTTCCACGCTCTTCGGCTTCAAAGTACGACCCGCAACCCACGGTGCCCTTAATTGCTTTGCAATTTAGGCTCCGCAAACAAGGAGTTGGAATTTATGTCCCTTGGCCTTCGCAGTATTGTTCTCTCCACTGCAACTTTGGTCGCTTTTCTTTCCATACCTAGTGCGAGTGGTTTGTGGGGTAATGAAACTTTAAAAGCCGCATCGCCGAGTTTTAGTAACGAAGTCCTTCCCATTCTTCGAGCCAATTGCTTCGGCTGCCATCAAGGTGCCAAGAAGCTAGGTGGTTATATGATGACCGATTTCCAAGCCTTGCTCGACGGTGGTGAATCGGGTTTGGCGGCAGTTGTTCCAGGCAGGTCTAGCGAGAGCCATTTGATACGCGAAATTGTCCCGATAGATGGCAAGTCGGAAATGCCAAAAAAAGGCAAGCCGCTTAGCGACGTCGAGATCGAAATCCTTAAACGTTGGGTCGATGCTGGTGCAATCAATGACTCTAAACCGGCAGGACCACGCTATTCATTGGCCCTGCCCCCCATCTACACAAGGTCACCCACTATCAGCAGCATAGATTTTTCGAAAGATGGAAAGTTAATTGCTGTATCCGGTTTTCATGAAACGCTTCTTCTCAATTCCGAGAACGGACAACTTCAACAGCGTCTGATTGGACTAAGCCCGCGTGTGGAGTCCATCAGTTATTCACCAGATGGCAAGTGGCTGGCGGTGGCATCTGGCGAGCAAGCCGTTAGTGGCGAGTTGCAAATTTGGAATGTTGAGACCAATAAGCTCGAACGAAGCCTCCAGCTTGGGAGCGATACGCTCTTTGGTGTGAATTGGTCTCCGGACTCGACCTTGATCTCTTTTGGAATGACCGACAATACCGTCCGCGCAGTGAACCTCGACGGCGAGCAAAAACTTTATCAAAGAGCGCATGAAGATTGGCCGCGCGCGACTGTGTTTACCCCAGACGGAAAACATTTAATCTCCGCTAGCCGTGATATGACGGTAAAGTTAATCGAGGTCGATACGGAACGCTTCGTCGACAATATTACCTCAATCACTCCAGGTGCTCTTCGAGGCGGGGTTCAGTCGCTCGCTCGTCATCCGTTTCGAAATGAAATTCTGGTGGGGGGGGCTGACGGTACTCCTAAGATCTATCGGGTGTTTCGACAAACAGCCAGAGCGATCGGCGACGATGCGAATCTGATTCGGCAATTGGAACCATTGCCGGGACGTATTTTCAGCGTAGCAATCAGCCCTGACGGCCGATTTCTGGCCGCCGCCGCAACACTTGATAATCAGAGCACTATCAAAGTCTGGTCGTACGATGTCGACGAGGAACTGCCAAGGGAAATCAGGGATATCCAAGCAAAGCGCGTTGCGTCTCTCCAAGGCGACGAGAAGAAGAAACTCGAGGCCTACGTTACTGCTCAACCCAAGGTAATTGCCACCTGGACGGTGCCTACGGCTGCAATCTACTCGATCGCTTTGGATTCGAATGGTCGACTTGCAGCGGGCGGTTCAGACGGTCGACTCCGCGTTTGGAACAGTGCCAATAGCGAATCGGTTTTCGATATAGATGTTAACCCTAGCTCAACCACGATCGCTACCGATACCGGATTGATTGCCAAGCTTCGAGCGGAGCGCCTTTCCGAGATTGCGGCTGTTCACACCAATGAACGCGCTTCGGCTGAATTCCTTAAAGAAGTTGACAACTTCTTGATTTCGCGAGTGACGGCCATCGAAGTCCAACCGGCATCTCTCGAGCTGGATTCTTGGAACGCATCCGCACAGATCACGGTATCCGCTACGTTGGACAATGGTGAAGTTCGCGATGCAACTCGGGTCGCATTGCTTTCGACCGCGTCGTCGAATATTTGGTTATCAAAGCGTGGATGGGTTCAACCGCTAGAAAACGGAACCTGCAATATCGAAATCCAGATTGGCGGCCATAAGAAATTGCTGCCAGTAACGGTTGCCATGGATGCAAAGAAGCCAATGGACTTTATCCGGGACGTGAACCCAGTACTCTCGCGAATTGGATGCAACGCAGGAACTTGTCACGGCGCCCAGGCTGGCAAAGGTGGATTCAAACTGTCTCTTCGTGGATACGATCCCATTTACGACGTCCGAGCATTGTCAGACGATTTGGCTGGCAGACGCATCAATCCGTCGTCCCCAACCGACAGCCTCATCATGACTAAACCGTTGGGGTTGGTGGCTCACGTCGGTGGCAAGCTGTTTGAGGCGGGGGACAACCATGCGCTCGTCATTCGACAGTGGATTTCGGAGGGAGCCAACGTGAACACATCCAACACAAAAGTTGCTCGAATTGAGCTATCTCCACTGAATCCCATTGCGCCCATGCCCGGAGCAGTGCAGCAGCTTCGTGTGGTTGCGACCTATCCGGATGGCAGAACTCGCGACGTAACTCGGGAAGCCTACATAGAAACCGGAAACGGTGAGGTTGCAGTTGTAATCGACGGAGGTCGTATCCAGGCGATTCGTCGAGGTGAAGCTCCTATATTAGCTAGATACGAAGGAGCTTATTCTGCAACAACTCTGACCGTCATGGGAGATCGATCCGGTTTCGATTGGCAGCCGACGGCCTCCGAGAACCCTATCGATGCTCTTGTGGCTGCGAAATGGGACCGTATGAAGATCAAGCCGTCTGAGATCTGCAATGATGCGGATTTTTTGCGAAGAGTGACTTTGGACTTGTCAGGGCTGCCGCCAACGGCAGAACAAGTGCGAGCGTTTTTGGCCGACACAACGCCGACTCAAGAAAAGCGGGAAAAACTCATTGACCAGTTGATTGCCAGCGAAGCCTTTGTCGACCACTGGACCAGCAAGTGGTCGGACTTGTTGCAGGTCAATTCCAAGTTTCTGGGCAAAGAGGGAGCGACCAAATTCCGGGAATGGATTCGAGAGAGCGTTGCCACCAACAAACCGTATGATAAGTTCGTTCATGATATCGTTACGGCCTCCGGCTCTAATCGCGAAAACCCCGCCGCGTCTTATTTTAAGATCTTGCGCACGCCCGAGGATACTCTCGAGAACACCACGCATCTATTTCTGGGTGTTCGGTTCAATTGCAACAAGTGCCACGACCATCCGTTCGAGCGGTGGACCCAGGATCAATATTACGAAACAGCAGCCTATTTCTCGCAAGTATCGTTAAAAAAGGACGATGCTTCTGGTGACAAGACAATTGGTGGAACGGCCGTCGACGGAGCAAAACCACTTTTCGAAGAAGTATCGGACGGCGGCACCGGCGAAATGAAGCACCAGAAAACGCAACAAGTTGTTGCACCCAAGTTCCCGTTTCAATCGGAATACATTGTGGCTGCAGATGCCTCGCGACGGAAGCATTTTGGTTCTTGGCTTACCAGCCCAAAAAATCCTTATTTCGCTCGCAGCTATGTAAATCGAATGTGGGGTTATCTGCTTGGTAAAGGCCTCATCGAGCCTATCGATGATATACGGGCAGGAAACCCAGCAAGCATTCCGGAGCTCGTTGAGTTTCTGGAAAAGGACTTTGTGGGGCATGCGTTTGACGTACGGCATCTTATACGAACGATCTGCCGTTCGAGAATTTATCAGCTCGCAATGGAATCTAACCAATGGAATGCAGACGATGATCGCAACTATTCGCACGCTTTGCCTCGTCGTTTACCAGCCGAGGTTCTGTACGATGCCATTCACCAAGTTACCGGTTCGGTATCACATTTGCCGGGTATGACCCCCGGTGCCCGAGCTGCTTCCTTGTCGGACGCCGAGTCTGGATTGAAGGATGGGTTTTTGACGAATTTGGGTAGACCGCCACGCGAAAGCGCTTGTGAATGCGAACGATCAAGCGAATTGCGGCTTGGGTCGATCATGGCGCTGGTCAGTGGCCCAACACTCGGGTCCGCCATTTCGGATCAAAGCAACTCCATTGGTCAGTTGGTACAACAGTTTTCGAACGATTCCGATCTGATCAATGAGCTCTTTATGCGTGTCCTTAGTAGACCCGCGAAACCTGCCGAAATTGTGGCAGCCACTTCCGTCACTAGCCTTATTGCAATCGATCACGAATCCCTCGCAAAGTCACTTGTTCAGCGTGAGGCCTGGTGGTTGGATGAGAAAGGCAAGCGCCAAGCTCAATTGGACACCGATCGAGTTGACGCGCAAAACAAGTTGGATACCCGGATACAATTGATCCAGCCCGAACGCGATGCAGCTGAAAAAAGTCGACTCGAAAGAAGCGCTGTGGCGAAGGCAGCCGTCGATGCCTTTGAAACCGTTCTACCGAACAAACTCGAAGAGTTTTTGAACAAAGGAAAGAATGCGACGGTTTGGCGTACCCTCATGCCAAACAGTTCTGAAGCGTCCAACAAAGCAGCCTTAGTACCACAAAGTGATCGCTCCATTATCGCTCGTGGTTCGGCAGACAAGGGGGTTTACACGATCGACACGCCTGTGGATCCCTCGGACTTCAATACGGTCCGGTTGGAAGCGTTGACAGGCACCGAGTTCAAGACAGCAGGACCTGGACTATCTGCTAACGGAAACTTCGTTATCACGGAGTTGGAAGTCTTTGTGGGAAAGGCGGATAAGCCAAAGGAAATGCGGAAACTGAAATTGACCAAAGGCCTGACAGACTTTGATCAAACTGGTTTTTCCGCAGCGGCGGTCATCGATACCAAGCTAAAGGATCAAGGTGGGTGGGCCATTAACGGTGCAGAGGGGACCGAGCATTGGGCCGTTTTTTCAACAGAGGAGCCGGTAAAGATTCAGCCAGGTGAAGTCATTCAATGGCGAATTCACCAGTTCCATGATGCTGTGGACCATCGAGTTGGCCGATTCCGATTAAGTATCGCGAATCGTCAGGGAGAGTTGGCGCTTGGCCTGTCCGAATCGCTATATTCAGTGGCACAAGTACCGAAATCTGCTTGGACGGAATTGGTTACCAAGGAATCGCTAGCCTATTTCCGAGTATCTTCGCCGGAAATTAAAAAGCTCAACGAAACCTTGAACAAGGAAAACAAACCATTGGCTGAAGACGAGCAAGTAGCAACGTTTAAGAAGCGGATCGAACGACTATCCGTACCGCTTGTTGACGACAACAGGTTGGTGCGATTAAGAAATGACGTTAAGGAGAGTGAGACTCAGCGAATCCAATCTCGACTGACCGCAGCCGAGGATATAGCCTGGGCGTTAATCAATAGTCCAGCGTTTTTGTTTAATCATTAGGAATGTCGATTTTTTAAATAACAAACAGTAACGATCGCGGAGCGATCGGCCACAATTACCAAAGGGGACCAACTAACATGTTTCGATTGATTGGCAGTGCAGGCAAAGATCTTTGCGATAGTCACCTCAGTGTTTCGCGTCGAGACATCTTGAAAGTCGGTGGATCGACCCTATTTGGTTTAAGTTTGGCGAATCTCCTCAAACTGAAGTCGGCCCAAGCCAGCGAAAGCAGCAAAGCCCCAGGTTGGAACAAAGCCAAACGGATGATCATGGTGTATCTGCAAGGTGGCCCAAGTCATTTGGACCTTTGGGATCCAAAGGAAAACGTTCCGGACAAAGTCAAAAGCGTATTCAGCAACATTTCGACAAAGATTCCCGGCATCCAGTTTACTGAAAATTTGCCTCGATTGAGCACGATCAACGATCGATTTACGATGATTCGTTCGATGAGTTATACTCCGAACGGTCTATTCAATCACACTGCGGCGATCTATCAAATGATGACGGGCTACACGACTGATAAGGTCAGCCCTTCGGGCCAACTCGAACCTCCGACGCCAAAGGACTTTCCAAATTTCGGTTCGAACATTGTTCGTTTGCGTCCAGCCGACGAACCCATGTTACCCTTTGTAACTTTGCCGAGGCCGCTTCAAGAGTCCAATGTGGTTGGAAAAGGAGGCTATGCCGGGTTCCTGGGCAAAGCATACGATCCATACACTTTATTCCCCGACGGCGATGATTTGGACGTGAATAAGATGGACCGCATCAACGTTAGCGACCTTCAATTACGCCCAGAGGTGTTTGCAGTCCGGTTGCAACGACGAGCTGCATTGAGAGACCTCATCAACGCTCAGATGCCGATTATTAATGCAGCGGTCGAGAACCAACAGTTGGATGAGTATTTCTCGCAAGCGCTTTCCTTGGTGGTATCAGGAAAGGCCCGAGAAGCCTTCGATTTAAGCCAGGAACCTGAAGTGCTTCGCGATGCATATGGCCGCAACGCGTTTGGTCAGAGTTGCCTATTAGCGCGTCGACTTGTGGACGCGGGCACAAGAGTGGTAGAGGTTATTTGGCCAAAAGTTGCAAATAGCGATAACCATTCGTGGGATCATCACGTCGACCTGTCGAAGCGGATGAAAAACCAATCGGCACCCATGTTGGACGCTGGGCTAACTACTCTCATTGAGGATTTGGATCAACGCGGGATGCTTGAGGATACTTTGGTAGTGGCTGTTGGCGAGTTCGGTCGATCTCCGGAACGCGGAGTGAGTACAAGCGGAAATGGTAACACGGACGATGGTCGTGATCACTGGCCTTACTGTTACACCGCAGTCGTTGCTGGCGCGGGTACCAAGCGAGGTTATGTCCATGGAAAAAGCGACAAAACCGCTAGTGCGCCTATCGAGTCCCCTTTGCATCCAGCTCAATTGTTGGCATCGATTTATCATTCCTTTGGTATCGACCCAGAGACGATTGTTTACAATCATCTCAATCAGCCGCGAGAGTTAGTAAAAGCTCTCGCAGTGCCCGAGCTGTTTGCTTAATTTGTTGTTTCTTTCCCCATCGATCAATCCAACGCCGTGTCGACTCCAAACCGAAAGAAAATTGCTTCTGAGAATAGCGGCTTTACTGTCCCCGTTTCCAATTCCAGTCCAATGCCCGCCATTGGGCTTGGTTATTGGAAAGTAGAGCAATCTGCGGCGGCAGCGCTTACTATTGATGCTGTGAAAATCGGCTATCGTCATTTGGATTGTGCTGCCGACTACGGCAATGAAGCCAATGTCGGTGACGGAATTGCTGAAGTCGTTCGTCAAGGGCTTTGCAAACGCGATGACCTTTGGGTAACTAGCAAATTGTGGAACACGTATCACAGGCCAGAGCATGTCCAGCCAGCTTTCATTCGTTCGCTCCGCGACTTGAAGCTAGATTATTTAGACTTGTATTTAATCCATTTCCCAGTAGCGCTTCAGTATGTGCCTATGGAGACTCACTATCCGCCGGGCTGGTTCGTAGATCCGAATGATTCCCAGCCACGGATGGTGCCGGACTCCGTTCCCATTCGAGAGACCTGGCAAGCAATGGAGGAATTGGTTGACGCGGGTTTAGTACGTTCGATTGGGATAAGTAATTTTGGGGTATCGCTCATCCGAGATCTCCTGTCACAGTGCCGAATTCGGCCAAGTGTTTTGCAAGTGGAGTCACACCCCTATTTGGTACAACAAAAGCTTATTCGATTTTGCAACGAAGCTTCCATTGCGGTCACCGCCTTTTCGCCCTTGGGTGCACCGTCCTACGTTTCGTTGGGTATGGCAAGCGAAAGCGAGTCCGTTCTGAATCACCCAGTAGTTCAGAAGATCGCGAGTGACCATGGTCGATCGACCGCCCAAATCGTGCTTCGCTGGGGTGTGCAACGAGGTACGGCTGTCATCCCAAAATCTAGCAAACTGGAACGACTTCGGGAGAATATTGATCTGACTGGCTTTGAACTCACGCAGCCGGAAATGGAAAGCATCCATGCCCTGAACCGGAACCAGCGATTCAATGATCCGGGTGCATTCTGCGAAAGCGCTTTTGGATGTTTTTTCCCGATTTACGAATAGCCCTGTGGTCTTGATGCCTTCGCGACTAAACTGATCGTGTCTGGCACTTGGGTGGGGGTGCGGTGCACGCCAAATGGCGCTCATTTTGCTATTTCGTGAACCATTGGGCGGTAGCCCCAGACTTAAAATCAGTTAATACGTAGGCTTAAGCTAGCGACACAGGTTTAAAGCGACTGCCATTTGTCTTTGTCTATCGCTAACTGTTACCATAAAACGTCAAGTTCCTCATTCGGAAAATCCAATGAATCGTCGTACTTCCAACTCTCGAATGGTTCGAATCGCCAATCTATTTGTCCTGTTAATTCTCGCGTGCCCGAGCGTGATGCGGTCCGAGGACGTCGCCAAGTTAGACGACGGATTTAGATTCGCAGAAAGCGACTGGCCTTGGTGGCGTGGACCACATCGAAACGGTTCGGCTTCGCCAAATCAAACTCCACCTGTAGATTGGAGTGAGGACCGCAATATCATTTGGAAGGCTCCCTTGACTGGGCGTGGACACGGCTCGCCAACACTGGTGGGGGATCGAATTTTTCTACAGACCGCTGATGAATCCAACGGTGCTCAATTGGTTCTGTGCTTGAGTCGTTCCACAGGCAAGGAACTTTGGAGGACGGTCGTTCATGCAAGCGGCGGGATGAGGAAAAACAATAAGTCTACCGCAGCATCGAGCACGCCAGCTTGCGATGGTGAACGTGTGATCGTCAATTTCCCAAACAACGGAGCGTTGATGACGACGGCGCTTAGTTTGGATGGACAGCAAATTTGGCAGACCAAAATTTGTGATTATGTCGAACATCAAGGCTTTGGTTCATCACCGGCTCTCTACCAATCGCTTGCAATCATTTCCGCAGATAACAAAGCAGGGGGCGCGATTGCAGGCCTAGATCGAATTTCAGGTCGGTTCGTTTGGCGTCGCGAACGGCCCATGCAGCCAAACTATCCTTCCCCCATTTTGCTCCACGCTGCTGGCAAAGATCAATTGATAATGACGGGCTGTGACTTGATTTCAAGCTTTGAGCCGTTAACCGGAAAAACATTTTGGGAGGTAGCAGGCGCAACTACCGAATGTGTAACATCGACAGTTACGGACGGAAAGCGCGTATTCTCAAGTGGTGGCTATCCAAAAAACCATATGTCAGCGGTCTCGGCTGACGGTTCAGGTAGGCTTGAATGGGAAAATGAAAGCCGTCTCTACGTGCCGTCCTTGCTTGTTCGCGACGCATACTTGTACGGAGTCTTGGACGCTGGAATTGCGGTCTGCTGGACAGCGGAGACTGGAAAGGAGCTCTGGAAAGCTCGCTTGGGAGGTACATTTTCATCATCGCCAGTACTTGTCGGTGACAAAATTTATACGACCAATGAGGCAGGCGATACATTTGTGTATCGAGTTGATCCAAAAGAATATATTGAGCTTGGCAAGAACCATTTAGGCGATCAAATACTGTCGACGATGGTAATATGCGATAGCCGTATCTACTACCGTGCCGCAACTCTCACCGGAACGGACCGAGAGGAGTTCCTT
Organism: Pirellula staleyi DSM 6068; assembly: GCA_945900945.1. Classification (GTDB taxonomy): domain Bacteria; phylum Planctomycetota; class Planctomycetia; order Pirellulales; family Pirellulaceae; genus JBKCUI01. The sequence goes on along the minus strand of CAMDKL010000025.1, from coordinate 38,576 downwards.
TATTGTATTGGTGAGTAGCGGCTACTGCAGCACCCCGCCGGAGGTTCCAAGGGTTGGTGGTCGTACTTGTAGAGTTCAGGGGCCTGTAAGCGGAGCTTACAGAGTGTGCTTTCCCAAGCCGAAGCTTGGGTACGAGTGGATGCAGTTACGGTCGAGCGAAATACGACGTGCAACAATGATCAGAATCGAGTAGGACATGGCGCAAGCAATCGTTGACCCTGAGCAGCTTCGCAATTTTGCGATGCAATTAAAGAGGTTTTCAGGATTGCTTTCCGATGCATCCGGTAAGCTGTCGCAGCAGATGCAGCAGTTAGCAGCCTCGTGGCGGGACCAAGAGCACGTGAAATTTTCCGCTGACTTTGAGAAAGAGATGAAACAATTGGTGCGATTGATTGAGACGAGTGAGCGGCACGTTCCTTACCTCATGCGGAAAGCTGAATTGATCGAGGAGTATCAACGCGGTAATGGCTGAAGCGAACGTCAAGAGTCTGGAAGCGATCGAAATCTTTATCGAGTCGATTGGTAAACTGCGCCACGACACTCGCAAGCAAACCGACGAAATTCGGCAACAGTTCCAGCGCGTAACTTTATGGCTCGAAAAGGAACTGCCGGAGTATTGGTCAAATGAGAAGCGCATTGCGGAGACGCGGTGGGTCGAAGCACGCGAGGAGCTGCTGAGGTGCACCGCCAAGACGCGGGCTGAGGACGAAACGTCATGCTCGGTGCAACGAAAGGCCCTTCGCAAGGCTACGGAACGGTTTGCTTTGTGCGAAGACCGAATGAGATTGATTCCGAAATGTTTAATGCAGTGGAACCAATTTTTGCAGGAGATATCGACCGACGTGAGGCAAATAGACGACTTAGGCGAGTCGACTTTACTCAACGCTTGGACTCGATTACAAACCACCCACGATACCCTCAAGAAATACGCTACCCAATGACAGCCCAGATAGATTCAACGTTGAGCCTAATCTCAGCGGCGATCGACGCGCAGCGCAAGCGAAGACGCACGTTCGCTATTATTTCGCACCCCGACGCAGGCAAAACGACACTGACGGAGAAACTGTTGCTCTATGGAGGATCTATCGAAGTTGCTGGCGCCGTTCGCGGGCGTAAATCGCAGCGAGCAGCCACCTCCGATTGGATGGAACTAGAAAAGCAGCGCGGGATTTCAGTCAGTTCGACAGTGCTCACCTTCGAATTCCATGGCTGTCAGATCAATCTATTAGACACTCCTGGACACCATGATTTTAGTGAAGACACGTATCGCACGCTGATGGCTGCGGACGCAGCGGTGATGGTGATCGACTTAGCTAAGGGGATTGAGTCGCAAACGGAAAAACTGTTTAGAGTCTGCGCCTTGCGAAAGATTCCGGTCATAACGTTCGTAAATAAAGTGGACCGACCGGGGCGCTCGCCCTTGGAAATCATCGCGGAAATTGAAAAGAAATTTTCGATCGAGCCAGTTCCTCAGAATTGGCCCTTGGGAAGTGGCAAAGAGTTTCGTGGATTCGTTGATTTGAATCAAGACGATATCCACCTTTTCAACGAACGAGATAATGATCACAGGGTTTCTGCCTCGGTGCAGCAGTGGTCAGACTTTGCTGAAAACAGTTCAGATAGCGATTCGGGCCCTGCGCGGTCGGCAAGCGAGCTGACTCAAACGCTTTCTCAATCCCTGTTGGATACGACGCGTGAAGAAGTCGATTTGGTTCGAATGGCAGGTGCGACGCTTGAAGCAGACAGGTTCCTGCGTGGCCAACAGACACCCGTGTTTTTCGGAAGTGCTTTGACGAACTTTGGTGTCGAGCATTTCCTTAGAGGCTTTCTTGAGTTATGCCCACCGCCAAGCGATCGACTTAGCAACTTGGGTATGGTGCAGGCGAGCCAGCTCGATTTTTCCGGCTTCATTTTCAAGATTCAGGCGAATCTAGATCCTAGGCATCGAGACCGCGTTGCCTTCCTTCGAATCTGCACAGGCAAGTTTCAGAGGGATATGGAAGTGGTTGTAGCGAGAACGGGTAAGCGGCTGCGCATACCGCGCGCGTTACGTATCTTTGGTCAAGATCGACAGACGATGGATCAGGCATTTCCAGGAGACATTATCGGCGTGGTTTGCCCAGGCGAGTTCCAGCTCGGCGACACTTTGTGCCAGGGAGCGACGATTCAGTTCGAACCGCTGCCTCAATTTTCGCCTGAGTTCTTCGCCGTTCTCGATTGCCCGGATACCTCGCGTCGTAAGCAATTCGATCGAGGGCTCAAGCAACTGGTGGAGGAAGGAGCCATTCAAGTCTTTTATGAAGCCAAAGCAATGCGTCGTGAAATGATTTTGGCGGCTGTGGGTGAATTGCAATTCGATGTCGTCCGATTTCGACTTGAGTCTGAGTACAATGCGCCCACATCCCTTAGCTGGCGTCCATATAAGTTAGCAAGGTGGTTCAACGCCACTGCCGAAGAGACGAAAAACCTGAAATTGTCCTATGCTGCAAAATTGGTCTGCGACCACTTTGGTCATGATGCAATACTGTTGCAGTCAGAATGGGACGATAAGGTGCTAGAGCGTGAAAACCCCAAAATACGATTCTGCTCTATCCGCGCTTCGACGTTTTAGCTTTGCATATAGGCAAAGGCCCCTTTTGACTTAGAATGTATCCTTTCGCTTTCTATTCTCCACCTAGCTTGTTCGTGTAAACCTATGAGTCTCCTAGTTCGTAATAACATTTTAGCTTTTTCGATACTAATCTTTTTGGCGCAGATGTCTCTGACTCAGGCGCAGGAGAAATCGGTATCCAAGGTTCATGTCTCGGCTCCAATTGAAAGTACAAATGGCAATGTGGTTACGACTGACAAAGTCGCACACTTACAAACGATGGCGATCACTGACAAAATCGCAACGTGGGGGCACTGGGGGAGTCGCCCGAGCAGCTACAACGCTTGGACAAACCATTCCAATCGATTGATTCCTGTCTATGTGTTTGGTGGGTCGTTCGCCAGTTACATGAACGAGGGAAGCGTCTATCGCGACAGTGAAAAACTGGAGAAGTTGTATCGTAAGATGCCAACCAAAACCCTCCGATTCGATGCACCCTACGCCGATCAAACAGACGTTTATCATCTGCAACGCAAAGCCACCGAGGAACTTGGCAAGAAGTTTGTTTTTTTGGTTGTCTTCGATGGTATGGATTGGCAAACCACTCAAGCGGCAGCAATCTACCAATCCGGAAAAGTCGGATACTCGGAGGGCCGGGGCACCGGTCTCTTATTCCAAGATTACAATAAATGCCAAACCGACTTTGGCTATTTTGTGACTGCACCGTACGGCGATGAAGTAGAAACGGACGTCGACGCACAATTGAACATCAAGCCAATGATCAAGTTCGGAGGCTATGACTCTCGTTTGGCTGGATCCTTTCCTTGGCAAGCTGAAGTGGATACCGAATACCCAATCGGGCGATCAAAGGTCTCAGTGCATTCCTACACGGACTCTTCCTCCGCTGCGACTTCGCTTACAGCAGGCATCAAAACGATCAATGGTGCCGTAAATTTAGACCATCAACTCAAACAGGTCGAAACAATTGGACAATGGCTGCAACGCACGAAAGGCTTTTCGGTTGGAGCGGTCACGAGCGTCCCAATCAGTCATGCGACGCCTGCTGCCGCCTACGCACACAATGTTAGCCGAGATGACTATCAGGATCTAACACGCGACATGCTGGGGTTGCCAAGTGTATCGCGCAAGTCGAAGCCGCTACCAGGACTCGATGTCCTATTGGGTTGTGGTATCGGCGAAGAAACCAAAGACGGAAAAGGCCAGGGACAGAACTTCATCCCCGGCAATCGATACCTGGCCAACGAAGATTTGCAAATGGTTGACGAGCGCACCGGTAATCCGACGGCCAAGTATGTTGTCGCACAACGCACCAGTGGGAGCAATGGTGCCAAATTATTAGCAGATGCAGCGACCCGGGCTGCATCTCAAAAAAAGCGGTTGCTGGGCTTCTTTGGTGTCAACAAGGGTCATTTGCCCTTCCAAACTGCGAATGGCGATTACAAACCGGTCCTGGACGTAAAAGAGGCTGAGGTCTATTCCCAAGCCGATATCGACGAAAATCCTACGCTCGCACAAATGACAGAAGCGGCAATTCAAGTTCTGCAAGAAAACCCAGATGGGTTCTGGTTGATGGTCGAGTCTGGGGACGTCGACTGGGCAAACCACGGCAACAATATCGACAATTCTATTGGCGCGGTTCTCAGTGGCGACGCTGCGATTGAAAAAATATTCAACTGGATCGATGCTCGCAACGCTTGGGACCAATCCTTGGTAATTGTCACCGCCGATCATGGTCACTATTTCCATCTACTTCAGCCAGAAGTACTTACGGGCAAATGATTTCACACCTTAATTGGAATTCTCGCCAACTTACCCAGGGTTGGCAAAAAGGTGTTAACACTTTTTTGGGGGGCTTGGATTCACTGAAGCCGACTTTGACAAACCTCACATTGGCATCGGCATACCGTTGCTAGACGGAAATCTGTGCAACGTACACAGTTATCCATGATTCCCTGGTAGGCTTACATCACTGTGACAAGAATGGGCCTGGGTTTGCAATGGCTCTTGCAAGGACCAATTTTCCAGGACTGATTGTCAACGGTGGCTCGATCATGCCTGGCTGTCATCAAGGGAAACCGACCACTATCTTCGACGTCTACGATGCTCAAGCCCGAGTTCGCATTGGGCAGGTGTATGACGGTTAGGCGAAAGAACTTGAGCCATTGGCGGCCAAGCCGTGTTGGAGATTCAGTCAATCCAAAGAGAGGACGAGAAATCCCACGATGTACAAGCTTCCTTTGTGTTCGGCCAACCCGTATTGGAAAGATATCGTAGGTCAACGGCTCGGTAGAGCTGGCCGACAGGTATTCAATGAAGAGGGCGCGGCTGTCTTCGATTGCGACCAGTAAATCATCCTAGAACCAACCATCGTAATCTCAGGGTACTTAGCTATTCTTGGGATGCTACCAAATTGAGGATATGATTATGGCTTTTTGTAGTCTATCCAAACCTGGGAGCGTTGAGCTGCAAGCAAGATCCTTGAGTCGATAGATACGCTCACAAGTTTGCCAACTTAAACCGTGTGGAAATTAAGAAAAGGTCTTTCGGTAATCGCACGTGTTCACAGGGGATGGGCACATGCAACCGACAGTACACGCCACTGGACAAAGTTATACTCTTCGAAGGTCGGAACCTTTTGACCGTCGATCCAAATGAGCGTGTGTTGAGGAACGAGTAAAAAATATCGTACGATTGGCAATCTGGGTTGGATATTTGCTAGTTGTTGGTAGTAGCGACTGACGGGTTGTGAATCTCAAGTCTTCTGAACAATAAAGAAAGTGAGACTTCCAGCTCATCCATCAGCGGATCGGCTACAATATCCAGTGACAAATTGTATCCAGTAAAGCAAGCCGAAACACTTACCCTCTCAAAAACATGCACGTTGGTATTATGGGACTTGGTTATGTCGGACTACCTCTGGTCCGAGCTTTCGTAAACTGCGGTGCAAGTGTGATTGGGTTCGACGTAGACAATCGCAAAGTCGACTCGCTCATCCGAGGTGAATGCTATATTCGCCATCTTGAATCGTCCTGGCTCGCACCCGCGATCGCGAACCAGTCCTTTCAACCTACTTGCAATATGGACCGACTCGATGAACCGGACGCCATCGTCATCTGTGTGCCGACGCCATTAAACGCCAGTCGCGATCCCGATATGACGTATATCGAGAACACCGTTAAAGCGATTGCTAAAAAGCTCAGGCTAGGTCAATTGGTTGTGCTCGAGAGCACTACCTACCCTGGTACGACTCGCGATGTGGTCAAGCCAATATTGGATCGATCGGGACTGGTCTGCGGTTCCGACTATTTCCTCGCTTTCAGTCCGGAGCGCGAGGATCCAGGCAATTCTCAGTTCTCAACGCAAACCATTCCCAAAGTTGTCGGTGGCATTGACTTGCCTAGCAAACTGCGAGCCGTAGAGCTCTACTCGATCGTAATGAAACATGTCGTTCCTGTTGGTAGCTGTGAAGTTGCAGAGGCTAGCAAGATCCTAGAAAACACCTATCGCAGCGTGAACATTGCCATGGTCAACGAATTGAAGCTGCTGTTCATGCGGCTCGGAATTGATATTTGGGAAGTGATCGACGCAGCCAAAACAAAACCGTTCGGCTTTCAAGCCTTTTACCCAGGGCCAGGTCTCGGTGGTCACTGCATACCCATCGATCCGTTCTACCTTACTTGGCTAGCTCGTTGCCATGAGATGCCGACTCGCTTTATTGAACTTGCGGGTGAGATCAATATGTCCATGCCGCGGTTTGTTGTGGATCGAGTAGCGGAAGCGCTCAACGCAATGGGCAAACCGGTTAAAGGCTCGCACGTAGGCATTCTAGGAGTTGCGTACAAGAAAAACATCGATGACCCTCGAGAAAGTCCGAGCTTTAAATTGATGGAGTTGCTTTCCGAGCGTGGGGCTATTCTTTCCTACACTGACCCACACGTGCCAACGCTACCAAAAATGCGATCGTATCAAGTCCCTGCATTATCAAGTCACGACATTTCGGCGCAGTATCTTCAATCGCTCGACTGTGCTCTTATTGCGACGGATCACTCTGCGTTCGACTATGAACTCATTGTCGGTGAATCGAAATTGGTTGTGGATACTCGGAATGCGACGCTTGGAATCGATGCTCCCGACGGCCGAATCTGGAAAGCGTAATGGCTGCGCTGATCAAAATGTCCGGTTCCCCAACGCCACATGGGCAAGAGGCCCTGTAATCACCTTGTAATTCAATCCGAGGATAATAGAACAAGCATGTCTCGACGAATGGTGTTATTGACCTGGGGGTACTCAAATCCCTCCATCGCAAAAACGGCTGCCGGGTTGCTCAGGTACTGCCCCGGTGAATGTGTGGCAGTTTTCGATCCAGACAATGCGGGACGCAAGTCCCAAGAGTTCCTCGAGGCGGGAGGTGACATACCCATCATCGCCCGACTCGATGAGGCACCCAGTGCCAACACGCTGGTCATGGGTATCGCGCCACCAGGTGGACGAATACCGGAGGCTTGGCGGGTTGTTCTATTGGAGGCCATTGGGCGCGGCATGAACTTGCTGAGTGGATTGCACGACTTCTTGTCGGACGATGTTGAGCTGGCAGCGACCGCAGCCAAACGCGGTGTTACGATCACGGACGTGCGCAAGAATAACTTTAAGCAGATTGCTAAGCGCACAGGGTTCAACCCCAGCTGCCTGCGCATTCATACCGTCGGCCACGATTGTAGCGTTGGCAAGATGGTCGTCAGTCTCGAAGTGACCAATGGCTTAAAGAAGCGAGGAGTCGATGCGAAATTTGTTGCCACTGGCCAAACTGGAATTATGGTCGAAGGGAGCGGATTGCCGCTGGATTGCATCGTGTCCGATTTCGTAAGCGGTGGTGCAGAACAGTTGGTGCTTGAAAACCAGCATCATGACGTCCTACTCGTTGAAGGACAGGGGAGCCTTGTCCATCCTTCCTATTCAGGTGTAACACTCAGCCTGCTACATGGCTGCTTACCTCATGCGATGATCCTTGGTTTTGAAGCAGGCCGTGTTACGGTCGACGGTTTGGAACATGTACCACTGCCGAAACTAGTGAGGATACGAGAACTGTATGAGGCAATGGCTAGCATACATCAGCCGTGCGCGACAATTGGCGTGGCCATGAATGGCCGTCGCGTCACTCCGTATGAAGCACACGAGATCGCCAAATGCGTCGAAGCAGAATTGAACTTGCCCGTGGTGGACGTTATTCGCGATGGACCCGATCGGCTTGTCGATGCCGTTGAGCAATTTCGCAACTGCGGCCACTGGCGCACTTTTGGAAAATGAGTTACTCGAGTCCAAGCGTTGACTAAACCATCTGATAACTATACTCTTTCTCCGCCAACTCTATACTCTTTCTCCGCCAACTTCAGAGAATGCAATAATGAATACTCAATTGCGACTTGTTATTTTCTGCCTCGCACTTTTGTTGCGTCGCGAAACTGCGATCGCAGAGGATCTGACTTGCCTAAAGTCCGAAGTCGATGGAACGGGCCAAAGAGTAACTTGGTACCAGAATCTTCAGAAGGAAGCTTATGCGGCACTCGATCGCAGAAGCGAAAAGGTAGCGAAACTGAAAACGACTGACCAGATTCTCGCTTACCAAAAATCGTTGAGAGAATTCATGATACAACAACTCGGCGGCTTCCCCATACGAAATCCGCTCAACGGTCAAGTCGTTGGCCAATTAGAACGAAACGGTTATCGCATCGAAAAGGTAATATTCGAGAGCCAGCCAAATCACCATGTTACCGGCAACCTTTATGTCCCAGTGGGATCTGGCCCGTTCCCAGGAGTGATTGTCTCGAGTGGACACAGCCGAACGGCCAAGACTGCGGAATACAATCAGCGTTTCGGGATCATCTTGGCTCAGCATGGTATGGTTGCACTGTGTTACGATCCGATCGGCCAAGGCGAACGATCACAAATTCTCACCGCAGATGGCAATCCTCAGTTTAGCGAAACGACCCTAGAGCACTATAGGGTGGGAACTGGCTCTATCCTTGTCGGAAAGAACACCGCTACTTATCGTGTCTGGGACGCGATGCGATCGATCGATTACTTGGAGTCTCGCGCGGAGGTCGACCCAAAGCGGATCGGTATGACCGGATGCTCAGGTGGTGGCACGTTGACCAGTTACGTCATGGCGCTCGACGATCGCGTCGTATGCGCCGCACCCGCTTGTTACCTCACTACGTTTCGCCGTTTGATCGACACGATTGGACCACAGGATGCCGAGCAGAATATTTTTGGACAGCTGACGTTTGGCCTCGACCATCCCGACTACGTTATTATGCGAGCCCCCAAGCCTACCTTGATCAGTTCAACGACTGGCGATTTCTTCGACATCGGTGGCTCTTGGGACAATTTCCGTCAGTCTAAACGAGTTTACACGAGACTCGGTTCCTCGGAACGTGTTGATCTAGTGGAAGCCGAAGGAGGTCACGGCGTGCAACCTGCAAACTTGGCCGCCATCGCTCAGTGGATGTGCCGTTGGCTGGTCGGACAAGATAAAGCGGTTCCAGTTGTAGACTTTAAGGAGTTCGATATTCGTCCGGAATCCGAATTGCTGTGTACTGAGAAAGGGCAAGTATTGCTGCTTCCGGGCGAGCGTTCCGTATTCGACTTAAATGCCGAAATTGAGAAGGGTCTCGCGGCCCAAAGGGAAATGATATGGAAGTCAGCTAATCGCGAACAGCATCTCGATATGGTTCGCAAGGCAGCCGGCATTCGTCCGCTCTCGCAACTCACTGAACCAACATCAAACAAATCTGGCAAGGTTCAGCGCGATGGCTATCACATCGACAAACTCGTCATTCATCATGGCGTCGGCGTGCCGTTATCCGCATTGACCTTTCATCCGGTTGATCCAGCTGAGTCCGCTTATCTCTATCTTCACGATGGGGGAAAAGAAGCTGATGGAGCGGTAGGTGGGCCGATTGAGAAGCTAGTACGCGAGGGATTCGTCGTCGTGTCCGTCGACTTGAGAGGTCAAGGTGAGACGGCTGAGGGAAAGCCCGATTCATTGTTTGGCGATTTGAAGACGTTTTCTCTGGCTTACCTATTAGGGAAATCGGTGGTTGGCGCAAATGCAGAAGACATTCTGGCAGCGGGCAAGTGGGCCGCAGATTATAAATCCAAAAAGCCGCGTGAGGTCCACGTGATCGCTGTTGGCCGAACCGGAGTAGCGGCGTTGCACGCCGCTACCCTTACCCCAGACTTGTTTACGACGGTCACATTGCGAGGTACGCCGAAATCCTGGTCAGCGATTGCCGGATCTGCGGAGGACGCTAAGTGGTTGACGGCCACGGTCCACGGCGGTCTGCAAACCTATGATCTTCCAGACCTTTTGCAGTCGTTGCCTGCAGGAAAAGTGGTTCTCAAATAGGATCCCAGACAAGATTCTTGAAGCCGTATATTCAGATGAGGGCAACTAGAACTACATGGTTCTGTGGCGACGGCAAAAATCAGCTCGGACCCTCAATGCTTTTTCGATACGCCCCTGGCGGCCACATTTGGACAGCGTAATTGCTTCGCAAAAAATGAACTAACGAAATCACGTGCGACCACTAGATTGCGAGTCGTGCTGAGGTACGTTCCACTATTCCGCTCGCCTCAAGAAAAAAAACGAATGGCTCGCTAAAACACCGGCTGGACGTAGTAGTTTCGGCCTGCTGGTTGAAATATTTCTGAATTTCCAGTCTCGTGAACTTGGTTGGACCAGATTTCCATTTTTTTTGCGTGTGGTGCTGCGAAGATGACACCAAATGGTTATGGTGAAGGAGTTAGTTTGTAGGATCGGCTCATTTTTGCTCTGACGAGAACCTAACCTGTGACGTGTTGCAGTTCAAAATTGGCATGGATAGCGAAAATCGCGATCACGAGACCTATGTTGGGTTTGGTAATTCTTTTTTGTTTCGCTGCGTGCTCGGAATGCTCAGAAATCGATGACGTTAAGAATTTCTATCGGACGGGCGACTATGAAGCTTGCATTCAGTTGGCGGCCGCTCAAGTGGAAAAAGGGGTTTGGAACGAACTTTGGCCCCGAATGCTCATCGAATCTTACTTGGTAACAGGTGACTATCCAGCTGCATTGCATGTCTACGAAAAAGCGCTGGAGCGATTTCCTGAGAGTATTCGTATGAGGCTCCTCGGTGTGCGTGTTTACAAAATGAACAACTCGCTCGCTAAGGCGAATGATCAAATGGCCTATCTCGATGCGATGCTTTTCAAAAGCCCTTGGCGATTCAGCAACCGGAGCGATATTGTGCCTGTCGGGGACTTCTTTCTTGCAAGAGGTGAAGATCCCAAAGCAGTTCTCAAAAACTGCTACGATCAAGGCATTAAGTCGAACACTCAAGCTGACGTGGTAGAGGCGCATCTGGCCACAGCGAGGTTGGCGATCGAAAAGAATGACGACAAGGTGGCTTCGCAATCGCTTGCCAAAGCGATCCAGATAGACGAGTCTGATCCGGAAATCTTTTATCTGTTAGGCAGAAGTTGGAGCGCTAGCGATCCTGCGAAAGCGAGCGATTACTTTGCCAAGTCGCTTGAACTGAATCCTCGGTTTATTCCTAGTTTGATCCATCGCGCTGAAGCGAGGATGTCGGCGGAGGACTATGAATCTGCCGAAAACATTTTGGCTGAAGTCGAAAAGGTAAATCCGAAGCTTCCTCGACTCTGGGCATTGAGGGCAGCCATCGCGCATCTTCAGGGCCGGTATGAAGCGGAAGGCCAAGAGCGTCGGAAGGCACTTGGTCCATGGGCTCTCAATCCCGAAGTCGACTATACCATCGGCAAACAGTTGTCGATGCATTATCGATTTTCTGAGTCAGTCGATTACCAGCGTCGCGCGTTGATTATGGATTCCGATTTCACTCCTGCAAAAACTCAACTAGCACAAGACCTATTGAGGTTGGGCGAAACAGAGACTGGATGGGATGTCGTAGATAACGTCCGTACGAAAGATCCTTATGAAGTGACCATTTTCAATCTGAAGCAGCTCAAAACTGAATTGGAGAAATTTGCAACGCTGGAGGCCCCTGGTTTTGTTATTCGCATGGACGCACGCGAATCCAGAATCTACGGTCGCGATGTTGTGCAACTCTTAAGTGAAGCAAGGGATGTTCTAACGAAGAAGTATGCCGTCCAGTTAGAGGAACCGGTTTTTGTTGAGATTTTTCCTAAACAAAAAGAGTTTGCAATTCGCACTTTTGGATTGCCAGGTGGCGAAGGCTTTTTGGGCGTTTGCTTCGGGCGTTTGATCACCGCGAATTCGCCCGCTGCTCTCCAGGTCGACTCCAACTGGAAATCCGTGCTTTGGCATGAATACTGCCACGTCGTTACTTTGCAAAAAACAAAGAACAAGATGCCGCGGTGGCTTTCCGAGGGTATCTCTGTCTACGAGGAACGGCAGCGAAATATTTCCTGGGGACAGTCTATGGACCCAAATTATCGCGAGATGATTCTAGGTACCGGCTTGGTGCCTGTGAGTCAGCTCAGTGGTGCTTTCTTGCAACCCAAGACGCCCATGCACCTGCAGTTCGCCTATTATGAGTCCTCCCTGGTGGTGGAATACTGGATTGAAAAATACGGCATCGAAGTCCTGCGACGACTGCTCGAGGACCTTGCGATCGGCATGCCTGCATCCGAAGCGCTCAAGCGCGCTCCTGGGACGTTGGAATCACTGGACATTGAATTCCGCGATTACGCCATGGCAATGGCAGCTAAGTATGGCGAAGGAGTCGATTTCGATCGGGCAAACGCGGAGGAAAAAACAAACGTTGAAACTTGGTTGGCCGAGCACCCTGAATCCTACTGGGGGCTTCGTGGTCAATGCCAAGTTATGGTAAATACGAAGAAATGGGACGAAGCCTTGGTCATTGCGGAAAAGCTGCGAACTCTGTTACCAGAGGATTGTTCTAACGAAGGGGTATATGCGATTTTGGCAAACATATACCGAGTCAAGGAGAATGACGAGGAAGAGCGGAGTGCTCTGGTGGCACTTACGGAACGTTCGTCCGATTGCCGTGAAGCACTCCTTCGGCTCATTGAAATTGATGAAAAGCGTTCCGATTGGTCGTCTTTAGAAAAGTGGTGCGAGCAAATGCAAGCCATCAATCCCATTCGAAGTGACCTTCAGCAAATGCGGTCAATGACTTATGAAAAGCTTGGAAATGCAACAAAAGCAGCGGAGGCGCTATCTGCCTGTCTGGATTTGCAGCCCACCGACCCCGCTAACGTCCACTACCGCTTGGCGTTATCCTTAGAATCTCTTGGTAGGAACGAACTTGCCAAACGACAGGTACTAATGGCCTTAGAAGAATCCCCTCGGTATAAGGCTGCGTTGGAGTTATTGGTTAGGATTTCGAAATTGCGTGAGCCAGCGGTATCAACGAAAAGAACAGAAGAACCATGAACGGAGTATGTTTCCGCCGCATCATCATTGCGTTGTTGCTGACTGCCATGTGTTCGATGGCATTGATTGCCCAACAATTTGGGCGGCGAGGCCGAAACAGTGATTGGCAATCGGTTGGTCGCAACGGAGTCCCAACTTGGGAGGTCGACAAGCCGTTTAGCAAAGACTTGTTTACGTTCGTAAGGATCAAGTATGATTCTGGTGGATACGGGTATGGTCGAGGTGGAGGCGGATGGGCAACCGATTTTCGAGACAGCGAATTGAACTTCTCTTTTCGGCTTCAGCAGTTGACTTCGATGAAAGTAGATCCAGAACCAATCGTGCTTGAATTAACGGACCCAAAACTTTTTGACTATCCGTTTATCTATATTATCGAACCGGGTTCGCTGATGTTCCATCCCGAAGAAGTGGTTGCATTGCGACGTTACCTCCTCAACGGTGGTTTTTTGATGGTGGACGATTTTTGGGGTGATGACCAGTACTTCAATTTTTACCAAGAGATCAAACGGGTATTCCCTGACCGCGAACCCGCCGAGGTGCCTTTAGAACATGAAATATTCCATTGTGTATACGACCTCAAGGAGAAACCGCAACTGCCTAGTATCGGCCATGCTCAGGCTGGGCGTGGTACTGGTGTAACATGGGAACGTAGTAGAGATGGTTCGGATACGAGTGTCCCGCATTACCGTGCCATTCGAGACGATGCAAATCGAATCATGGTCTTTATTTGCCACAATACGGACTTGGGCGACGGCTGGGAACGTGAAGGCGAAGATCCTTGGTACTTCGAAGAGTTCTCGGTCAAGAAAGCCTATCCACTCGGCATCAACATCGTCACGTATGCCATGACACATTGAGCGATCAGCCCTAATGGATAAACCATATAGCAAACGACAAATAGCATATAACTTTGCGCCGTGCGGATCGCTCCCCTGCCAGCTTGTTTGGCGGGAGGTCAAGTTCGCAAGCTAGGTACCTAGCCTGCGAACCTAATTCACCCGCGAGACAAGCTCGCGAAAATCCAAAACAAATAGGGTATAAAAAAGGCTAGAAGCCTACACCACTTGTTTTTCCTACGATGCGTACCCCTAAACCCCTGATCCTAAACCCTAAACCCTGTACCCTAAACCTTACTGGATTTCCACCTTGAGCACGGTCACTCAGAAATACGACGAAGAAGCAGCGGTAGTAAAACAGATACGCGAAGGTCGAGCGAGGATCGATGCGGAGCTTTCCAAATCGATCGTAGGTCAAAAGGATGTTATCGAGCAGCTACTCATCTGTCTCTTTTCCGGTGCACATTGCCTGATCACAGGTGCGCCTGGTCTGGCCAAGACCCTGCTAGTTCGAAGTGTAGCGCAGGTGTTCCATTTGGAGTTCCGACGCATCCAGTTTACGCCAGATTTGATGCCGGCGGACATTACCGGGACAGAGATACTAGACGAAGTGGACGGAAGGCGTTCACTACAATTTGTCAAAGGTCCGGTTTTTGCTAACGTGATCCTGGCCGACGAAATCAATCGAACGCCCCCCAAGACACAAGCGGCACTGCTCGAAGCCATGCAAGAGCATCAAGTGACATCGGCTGGCAAGAGATTTGCGTTGCCAGAGCCGTTCTTTGTCTTGGCCACGCAGAACCCAATTGAGATGGAGGGTACGTATCCACTACCCGAGGCACAGCTAGATCGATTCATGTTCAATGTGATGATCGATTACTTGCCATTCAAGGATGAGTTGCAAGTGGTTTTAGATACCACAAGCAAGACACCGGAAAAAATTGAAGCCTTGTTTACTGGTGAGGATGTATTGAAGTTCCATGCGATGGTGCGCCGTATGCCGATCGCCGAAGAGGTGGCGGGGTACGCCGTACGTCTGGTTGCCGCATCCCGACCTGGCCGTCCCGAAGCGCCTGCATTCGTGAATCAATGGATCAATTGGGGGGCGGGATTGCGAGCGGCTCAAATGCTCGTTCTCGGTGCTAAAGCCCGCGCTCTGCTCAACGGCCAGTCTCACGTCGCGATGGAAGATATTCGGGCGTTGGTACACCCCGTCATGCGACACCGATTGCTGCTGGGCTACAAGGCTGAGGCCGAAGGCGTTTCGGTCGAAGATTGTGTCGACCGGTTATTGATTGAGGTCCAGTAGCTATGTCCATCCCGACATCCAGCACGGCATCCAGCGTTCCTTTGTCTGCAGATCTCGGTTTGCCGAGCGGTGGATCAGCCATGGATCGTTGGATCGACATGTCTGCATTGATGCGGATCAAAAATCTGCAACTGCGGGCCAAGTCGGTGGTCGACGGTTTTCACAATGGTCTGCACCGAAGTCCGTTGCATGGATTCTCCGTAGAGTTTAGCGAGTATCGACCCTACAGCACTGGCGATGACCCGCGCACAATCGATTGGAAGTTGTTCGCTAGAAGCGATCGTTACTACATCAAAAAATTCGAAGACGAAACAAATCGTCGATGCTACTTGGTGGTCGATAAGAGCAAATCAATGGATTTTGGATCGCTTGCTTATACCAAATGCGACTATGCCAGGACCGTTGCAGCAACACTCGCTTATTATCTTACGCTGCAGCGCGATGCGGTCGGACTTTTGACTTTTGATGATGATATTTCGGATGTGCTAACGGCCCGGTTTCGAACGGGCCAGCTAAAACGCATCCTGTCTTTGCTGGAGAAACCTTCGTCAGGGGCGTCCACCGATTTGCAACGGCCACTTTCGCATCTTGCCGACATTGTTCGGCAACGCAGTCTGATCATTATTGTTTCTGACTTCCTCGTGCCTGCTGAGTCGCTGAGGATACCATTGTCGATGCTGCGCGCTCGCCGTCATGAAGTTGTACTATTGCGTGTGCTTGACCCAAGTGAGGTGACGCTCGATTTGGAAAAAGCAAGCATGCTTGAAGATTTGGAGACCGGGCGTGAAATCTATGTCGACCCCAACCTCGCCAAAGCGTCCTATCAGGCCAAGTTTCGAAAACACGAAGCATCGCTTTTAGAGCTGGCAGGTCAACTCGGTATAGGCTGGACTTCCCTGCAGACAAATGAATCTGTTGAGCATGTGCTGTTTGATTTCCTAAGCCGACAACAGCGTTCGAGTGTCGGCAGCCCGAGGACTCGGTCCGCTATGCGTGGTGGCGTCGCGATGGGGGGCCAGCGGTGAGTTTTTTAGCTCCATTTTACGCTCTGGCTGGATTGGCAATCGCGTTGCCAATAATCTTCCATTTGATTCGGCGACGTCCAAAGGAGCGGAAACTGATGAGTTCGCTCATGTTCCTGGATCCCACCCCGCCCCGTTTGACTCGTCAAAGCAGTATAGATCAGTGGTTGTTACTGTTGATTAGAGCCACCGCGATTGCATTGCTCGCTTTTGCTTTTACACGCCCGTATTGGAACATTCCCGCAGATCGAGATGCGGATCGAATCGGATTGCAAAGGATGATGCTGATTGATACGAGTGCCAGCATGAGACGCGAAGGCATTTGGAAAGCTGCCGTTCAGCGAGCGGAGCAGATCATTCGACAATCGGGACCTACCGACGCGATTTCGGTTTATCAATTTGATAGCTCCTTACGACCGCTGGTGGCGATCGACAGCGCCCTACAAACTCCGGCTTCTCAACGCCAGCAGCAAGCGATTGCAGCGTTGCAGGGGGTCGTTCCCACTTGGTTGCATACCGATCTAGGATTGTCGTTGTTGACCGCAGCCGACCTGCTTCAAACAGATTGGGATTCGTCCTCGGATTCGAATGCGACATCGAGTGAGATCGTTGTTGTAACTGATTTTCAGAATGGCTCGGAGGTGGAGAGGCTCGCGGAATACGCTTGGCCGGCTTCCTGCAAAGTGCGTATTGAGAGAGTGGAGTCGGTCGTGAAGGGAAATGCACGAGCTACTTTGCTGACTGCAGATGAGTCGGATAGCTGGAATAGCTTGCAGGGTAGGATGGAGAGGAGGTCACCCCTGGTGGGCGGGACTACGGCCCCTCCTCTGACGACTGACGCAGAGAAGCTCCGAGTTCGCGTTACGAGCTCTTCCAACTCCAACTCGGATGCACTGCGTTTACAGTGGCTCGATGAACAATTGCATCCGATAGAGAATACTGGTTCGGCGTATCAAGTCCCGTCGGGGAGCTCGTTGACGGTCCGAATCGCGGTACCGCCGAAGGGGGCGTTTGTGTTGCAACTCGAAGGGGATAGTTCGGACTTTGACAATCGGTACTATAGGAGTCCCAACGAACCTATTCAGTCGAGATTGCTGTGTGTTGAAGCCGCATCGAGAGCGCCTGATGAGTCCCTCGGCTATTTCCTGCGCCAGTTACCGATGAGCGATGCAGCTCGAACGGTCACTTTCCAGTCGAGAGAACCAGCATCGCAAGAGCCATGGCCGTCCGTGGTAAATACACCGTTGATTGTGGCCGCACATGATTTGAGCAGTTCGGATCTGGATGGGCTTGCTAATTATCTAAATCAAGGTGGAAATTTATTGTGGGTTTGGGATTCGTTGGCTCCTACAAAGTTAGGAGACTCGACGAGCAAACCGTTCGACTACACGCTAGGGCTTGAAAAGCTGTCGGGAATGAGCGATTTTAAAGTATCGGAAGCCAATGTTAGACAATACGCAATGTTGGAAGCGATCGATTTCAAGCATCCGTTGTTCGCCGATCTTGCTGATTCCAAGTTCAATGATTTTTCTAAAATACGTTTTTGGAAGCATCGCAGACTCGAAACGCAACAGCTTGACGCATGGCGAGTTTTGGCGAAATTCGATGACGGCTCGCCGGCCCTGATCTGCAAAGAGCGAGGAACTGGGACGATTTGGATTCTCACGGCCGGCTGGCAACCCCTTGAGAGCCAACTTGCACTGTCTACCAAATTTGTGCCGTTATTATCTGGATTGTATCGAATGGCTACACCAGTCATTCAGGATCCGTCCTCCTATCTGGTAGGAATGTCTCTGGAAATCCCAAACGATCATCGAATCCTTGATCCTTCGGGCAATGAGATAAGAGCTGATGGCCTCGATAAAAAAACCAGTAAGATGATTGTGTTTTCAGAGCCAGGCATCTATCGTCGAATAGTTCCAAACGGAACAGAATCCTTACTTGCAGTTAATCTGGTGGAATCGGAAAGCAATACTTCGGTGGGTGGTTTGGAGCGATTAGAAAAGCTAGGCGTAGCGATGTCAGACCGCAAATCAACAATAAAAGAGGATGCATCTCGCAGACAATTGCGAGCAGTCGAGCTCGAATCGCAGCAGGGTTGGTGGCGTTGGGTCATTGTTGGTGTCATTGGGGTCGTTGGTTTGGAATCTTTATTGTGCATACGAAAGGCTGGTTGAGCATGGATCCGCAAATTGCATATTTACTTTCGTGCGTTGCAAACCGTTACCGTACGGTTCATTTCGCTAAGTTGCTAGCCGTAGGTTGGCTGATTATCGCCTTCGCAGCGATCGGGCTCTCGCAGCTCGGTACGCTTCCGCAGCTCAGCGGCTGGTATTTCCTAGCTACGCTCGGTGTCATTGCCTGTCTAGGGTTGGGATGCAAATTGGCTTATCGTGATCGACGTTGGATTGCCAATCGTATCGAGGAGCAATTCCCGTCGCTCGAGCAGCGTTTGGTTACAGCAATCCAACCTGAACAACCTAGCACGTCTACTTATTTGAGTCGATCTTTAATCGACGAGACAATCAGCCATTCTCGATCCAACGATTGGAGGCAAACCATTACAACCCGCAGCATGCGAGGCGCATGGATCTCCCAGTTTTTGGCGTTAGGGTTGGCAGTGGTGACTGGCTTTTTTGTCTATTCAAACAAGAGTTTATCGAAAAACGCCGTTTTGAAACAACTGACATTGGTGATTGATGCCGGTAAAATCAAAGTTGAGCCAGGAGATACCGAAATTGAACGTGGAAGCGATCTCGTTATCAGCGTTCGATTCGCAAACGATGTTCCAGAAGAGGCTTGGATCGATTCGGAAGACAAGACCGGTGAAAAAACCCGGCACTCGATGCAGCGCAGTCTAAAAGATCCATTGTTTGGCGGCTATTTACGAAACATTCAAATCGATCAATCGTACCGAATTGATTACGTATCAGGGACGAGCTCGAGTTTCAAGATAAAGGTATTCGAGTATCCAGCTCTGACGCAAAGCGATGCGAAGATTGAATCCCCAAAGTACTCGCAACTCTCGAACAAGGAGATCGCGGACACTCGCCGAGTATCCGTTGTAGATGGAGCGACGCTCACCTGGAAATGCCAACTGAACAAACCCGTTTCGGTAGCAGAGCTAGTCGACCAAACTGGCAACACGACTCCGTTGGTTGCATCCAAGGACGATCCGCTACTTTACGAAGCGAGCTTCGTCATGACCGAGTCGCAACGATGGAGGATTCGGCTGATCGATCAGGATCATCGAGCTCCCAAATTTGAAGAAGAGTTGTCGGCCAAAGTAATTCCAAACGGGCCGCCAGAAACCAAATTGGTCCGTGCACAGGATCAAAATGTTTCTCCACTGCAAGAATTGCAAATGCAAGCGATCGCCAAGGACGACTTTGGAATTCAGCGAACAGGCTTGATCTTTATGCTTGGGGACGCGGAACCGACTGAGGTGAATATTCCCGTCGGCGAAGCCAAAGCGGGCAAGGTAGAGCTATCACATCTCATCGAGTTGGAAGCATTACAAGCCAAGCCGGATCAACTACTCAGCTACTATTTTTGGGCTGAGGATCTCGACCGCGACGGGGAAATACGGCGAGCCGATGGCGACATGTTCTTCGCAGAGGTGCGTCCTTTTGAAGAAATTTTCCGCGAAGGCGAAAGCATGTCAGCGGAACAAAGGAAACAACAAGAGAAGGAGCAGCAGCAAAGCGAAAGTGCCCAGAAGGCCGAGGAGCTGGCTGAGCTTCAAAAGCAAATTATCAGCGGAACATGGAATGTGGTTCGACGCGAAAAGCCGAAGTCGATCAGCAAAACGTTTGCCGCTGATACCGAACTCTTGGTTGAATCGCAACAAGATGCGTTCGATATGACCGATAAACTGGCTGAGAAAATTGAGGACGCACAATCTGAAAAGTACCTTGAGCAAGTGCGAGATGCAATGGCGGCAGCCAAAGACTTGCTCGGAACAGCGGCGATTGATTCCGATCTGATGTCACTGCGCGGTGCACTCCGTAAAGAACGTGAAGCCTATGAGGGGTTGTTGAGACTTCGAGCACGCGAGCACCAGATCGTTCAATCGCAACAGCAACAGCAGCAGAAATCCTCGAAAAGCGGCGCTCAAAAGAATCGCCAGCAACAAATCGATCAGTTGAAATTGAATGACGATGAAAATCGCTACGAGACGGAACAGAAAGCGGATGCGGCTGAACCGACGGCAGAGCGTGAGACTCGGCAAGTGATGAACAGGCTTGCTGAACTTGCAAAACGACAAGATGATCTCAATGAACAGATCAAGAATCTTGAAACGGCTTTGCAGGAGGCCAAGACAGAGGAAACTAAGCAGGAGCTTGAGGAACAGTTGAAGCGGTTGCGAGAAAGCCAAGAGGAGCTTTTACGAGACTCTGACGAAGTACTTGAACGAATGAACCAACCAGAAAATCGTCAGGCGATGCAGGAAGCTCGAGAGCAAACTGAGCAAGCCCGAAACGATATGCAAAAATCGTCTGAGGCCTTGTCCAAGGGTGAGACGTCACCGGCGATTTCATCCGGCACTCGGGCTCAGCGGCAGATGGATGAAACAAAGGAACAGTTGCGACAGACCTCATCGAACCAGCTCGAGAAGACAATGCGAGATTTGGTTCAGGATGCAAAGCGACTCGAGGAGCAGCAAAAAAAGCTCGATGAAAAGATCCCATCTGCAAACCGTACCTCCGATTCGAAATCAGATGGCGCGAACACGCCAGATCCTTTCGATGAATCCGCATCACCACTTCGACCCGAAGGGGATTCTGAACCAGAAAAGTCCACGAGAAAAGACTGGCAGGATCAAAAAAAGGATCTAAAGCAATTGCTGGAGAAGGTCCAGGAAACAGTATCAGAAGCTGAGTCGAGCGAACCGTTATTGGCTGAAAAGCTGTACGAGTCGTTTCGTGAAAGCAAGCAGAAGGGACTCGAGCAACGTATGGATCAGATTCCTATTCTTGTTGAGCGTGGGCTCGAAGAACCAGCTCGCCGTGTAGCCAATGAATTGAATGATGGAATTCGCTCCCTCAAAGAAAATATTGAAAAGGCGGCAGAGGACGTATTGGGAAACGAGGAGCAGTCCTTGAGGCGAGCACTTGCGGAACTGGAACGGGCACAGCGGCAGCTTGACGGAGAGCTCAACGCTCGCGATCCAGCTCGAGGTGGTGAGCAAGCATCAGGCAATCGAAATGATGGTGCTTTGCAGCGAATGGCACCTGGCACTTATGCAAATGGACCGTTAACTGGTGAGAATTATTCGAATTGGGTTGATTCATTGCGTGATGTCGAGGAGTTGGTTAGTGATCCTGAGATGAAGGCGGAAGCAGCACGGATTCGCGAGGCGGCTCGCGAAATGCGGGTTGAATACAAGCGTCACTCCAAGGAACCGCAATGGCCATTGGTTCGAAAGCTGATAGCGGATCCCATTGGACAGTTGCGGGAAAAAGTCCACGAAGAACTGCTACGTAAAACCTCCGAACGCAATGCGATCGTACCGATTGACCACGATCCGGTCCCAAGTAAATATCAACAACAGCAGGATCGCTATTATGAAAACCTTGGGGGCGCTAAGAATCGATGAAAACAGGATCGCAAAACTCGAACCTATTTGATTTAATGGGCTTTCAAGATATCGTTTTCGGAAACCCCGATTGGTTCTATGCTGTTTTGTCGGTGGCCGTGCTCTTGGCTGTGTTTACCATGTGGTCGTATCGACGAAGCTCAATGCCACTTAAATGGAAGTGCTTGGCTGTTACGCTGCGTATCATTGGTATTGCATTGTTGCTAATTTGTTTGCTTGAACCGTTAGGGTCTTTGCAACGTCCAAAATCGCAGGCCAACGTCTTTGCCGTTTTGCTGGACAACAGTCAGAGCATGGGAATCCTTATGCAAGAGGCGGCAAAAGGCGGGCGACTTGATCTTGAGCCAAGTCTGAGCGATGATGCTGACTGGCAAAGAAAGATTGCCGACGAATTCCGAATGCGTCGTTACGTTTTCGATTCAGCGGTGGAGCCAGTCGATACCTTTGTCGGACGGAGTTCAGGCGGAAACGAGTCCGCTCTGTTTCATTCACTGCAATCACTGCGTGATCGATATTTAGGCCAGCCTCTCGCTGGAGTGTTGCTTTTTTCCGATGGAAATGCAACGGATCGCAAGCCTGTCGATGGACTCTCTAAGCTTGGGTTTCCGGTTCATCCGATGCGTATTGGAACCTCCATAAATCAACGCGATGTCAATATTTTGTCGACGACGACCCGTCAATCTGATTTTGAAACGTCACCTGTCACCATTCACGCAAGCGTGACTCACAAAGGTTTTTCGGGTGAAGCCGTTATTGTCGATTTGCTGGACGGAAGCAGCAAGATCGTTCAATCCCAATCCATCAAAATGAAAAACGATGGCGAGCATATTCCTGTCGAATTTCGGTTTAGACCCGACAAGTCGGGAGTGCAGGGTTTCCAGGTTGCGGTGCGCCGCGAACTCGCAATGAGTGCCGCCGCTGAAGCGAACAGGAACGACAGCAACGTGGAGGTAACTTTGGGAAACAACCGACGCTTTCAGGTTGTCGATCGAGGGCGCGGTCCATTTAGAATTCTTTATCTGGCCGGTCGCCCGAATTGGGAGTATAAGTTCCTTAAGCGAGCATTAGACGAGGATGACGAAATTCGTCTCACTTCGCTTATCCGTATCGCTCGAAAGGAGCCAAAGTTTAGCTTTCGCGATTCGAGAGTCGATTCGTCGAACCCACTGTTTTCCGGTTTCGAAGACATCTTGGACGAGGAGAAGGCCAAGTTCGATGAACCGGTCTTTGCAAGGCTTGGATTGACAGAGGCAAACCAATTGCAGAAGGGGTTTCCGAAAGATGCTGACGAACTATTTGAGTACAGCGCCATCATCATTGATGATCTTGAGCATGAGTTTTTGACACAGGATCAGCAGTCGCTCCTGAGGCAATTTGTAACAATTCGAGGGGGAGGACTTCTGGTTCTTGGCGGTCAGGAATCCATGCGAGGCCGAGGGTTTTCCGATTCGGTATTGAGCCAACTACTGCCTATCTACTGCGAAGATGGATCCACGAAGGCCACGGAAGACTCTTTCGAAGGTGAGCAGCAATCGACGATACGGTATCAGTTAAGTCGCGAAGGCTGGTTGCAACCTTTTTTGCGGTTGGCTGACAATGAACAAGCGGAACGCGCACGTTTGGAGCGAATGCCTTCGTTTCAGGTACTGAATCGGATGAGCAAAGTAAAACCAGGCGCATCAATCCTGGCCGATGCAACCATCGACGGAAAGGAGAAAGTACCCGTTTTCATCTCACAAAGATTTGGAAAAGGGCGAACGGCCACGTTCATGATCGGCGATATGTGGAGATGGGGGTTGCAGCATGAGGGTTCTGGTCCGTCGCCGATCTTTCAAGCATGGCGTCAGATGATTCGCTGGATGATCGCTGACGTTCCCAAATCGATTCAAATGCAATTGGGGGAGTCCTGCGGAAGCAGTAAAGTCGCAAACCTTTCCGTTCAGGTAAAAGGTACGGATTTCAAGTCGATCGACAATGCAATCGTTAAGATTTCCGTCACATCGCCAAGCGGAGCCAAAATCGTGGCAGATGCCGAAGCGTCCGCGAAGACAGCGGGTCAATACGATGGCATTTTCGTGGCTGAGGAGGAGGGTGTGTACTCCGCTACCGCCGACATTGCGTCTCCGGACGGAAGCAAACTTGGAACAGCACAACTCGGCTGGGTCTATCAACCGTCCGCTTCCGAGTTCCAATCACTTGGCGAGAATGTAGGTAGCTTACAGAGTATTGCTGACGAAACCGGTGGCTCCATGATTAACTGGACTGATTTGGATTCCTTTGTTGCAAACGTACCGTCGACAAAGATGCCAGTTATGGAAACGAAGATTTATCCTTTGTGGCATCAGAGCTGGGTGTTGCTATCCGCACTAACCTGTCTTTGTTTTGAGTGGGGGCTTCGACGACGCTATGGCATGGCCTAAATTTTTTTGGTTTGGTTGTCTCTTTTTATCGATTTACGCAGAAACGGGGGAGGGTGTTCTTCCCGCCAAACCATTAGCGCAAAAGCTTCATCGTTCCATTCTGGTCGTGATCGGTGCAGCTGGCGAAGAAGAATACGGAAAAGCCTTTCGCGAGTGGTCGGATCGTTGGCGAGCGGCGTTTCAATCGGACGACTTTCAGCTAATTGATGGAACGAACGCCACGAAGCTCGACGAAAAAGAGCATCGAACCCAGATCCTTGATTGGATTTCAAAAGTCGAATTAGGAACGAGCCCCAACGAATTGCTTCAGGAACGATGGCTGGTACTCATCGGACACGGGTCGCACGATCAAACTTCGGCCAAGTTCAACTTGAAGGGTCCAGACATTTCCGCCGATGCAATTTCGAAAGCCTTAGCAGAAGTCAAGGCAAAATGGTTGATTATTGATTGCTCGTCGAGTAGCGGCCCGTTTATCAATGCATTATCTGGAGAAAATCGAATTGTGATAACGGCGACCAAAAGTGGATCGGAACAGAACTACGCACGATTTGGAGAGTATCTTTCGCAAACGATTACCGATCCATCAACGGATCTCGATCACGACGATTGCGTATCGATCCTTGAGGCATTCCTAGCCGCATCGAATCGGGTCGCCCAGTTCTATGCCAATGAGGGACGACTAGCGTCTGAGCAAGCGTTGTTGGACGACAATGGCGACGGTCGCGGCACGCCTGCCTCGTTTTATCGCGGAGCTCGTCCCGTTAAGGCCCCGGCCAATGGTCTAAAATTGGATGGACCGTTTGCAAGTCGAATGCTTGTTTCCAACTTCGGGATATCGGACCTGAGAACCAGTGAACAAAGGGCTCAGTCGGATTTGCTGTCAGACCAAATCGAATCGCTGCGGGCGCGAAAGAAAGAACTTCCTGAAGACGACTATTATCATGAGCTGGAGCGTCTGTTTTTGGAAATCGCAAAGGCAAACGAATCGATCGGTCTATAAAATGACATTACAAATCAAGCTCGAGAATTCCATTTGCCGACCTGGCCAAATGCTAGATGTAAAGGTGGTTTGGGAGTTCGATTCTCCTCCATCTCAATGGACTCTAGAATTATCTTGGCGGACTTCCGGCAAGGGAACTGACGATTCCGAAGTGGTTTTTTCAGAGAACTGTTCCCCCGATTCCAAGAGTGGCGAAAAGGAATTCCAAATCCAAATGCCACGCGGCCCGATCAGTGTTCAAGGCACGCTGATTTCAATTGATTGGCAATTCGAATGCACCAGCAAACGACCAAGTGCATCGATCCTATCGCCATTCGTGTTGTCTCAATTGGACCAACCGATTCGACTAATAGCCGTATGCTAGTACCGAAATACATTCCGCAAGCTACTCCAACTCCTTGGCTTCGTTTGCTTCCTTTTCCAGTTCCTTGTAGCGTTGAAGGCAGTTTTCAATAGCGGCCCGGAGTCGCTCTTGGGTCTGCGTTTGCTGGCTCGCATTTTCAAGTAAGGGTCGCAGACCATCGTATAGCAACTGAAACTGACTCCGAATCAACTCCGTCATGACCCTCGGCACAGAATGCTGAACCACAATTCTTGGGTCGACCGGCGGTTTGTTAGCCTCCACCGCACGTTGATTTGTAGCCGTTAGCAGCACATTCTGAATAGCATCCAGTCCATCTCGCAGGCTCAAAATCGAATCTAACACCTGTGCTGTCGAATCCACCCCCGAAAGCCCCTTGAGCTTCGTCTTTTGCGAAAAAGTTGCTTTGATTGAATTCCAACGCTTTTGTTCATCGGCAGTTAGTACCCCAAGCAGCTCATTGAACTTGAGCCTATTCGACTCCCCATCGCAGGACAGTGTTTGCGAATCCTGTTGGTAGCATGAAAGAATTAGCGTATGCAGCTCGGTATCGTTCATGACGGGAACTACTTTTTCAGCGATTCGATTCATATTACGGTAACTACCTTGCAATTTAAAAGGCGGTTCGGTGCGATAGTCATCCGATTGCGATGCGCTGCGAATGTATTCTCGATTCATCGCCAAAACCACATCGCGTACCGTATTGAGTTTGCTCAAAACCGACATCATCTCTTGAACACTATCCGGCGATAAATTGCTTTCAAGCGAGAGCCCCTCTGTTGTGCCTCGCGTTGCAGCTGCAATAACGGCTCGTTGATCGGCATTTGAACATCGCGAAAGAGCTTGGAGTACAGAATTGCTTGTAAGGCAATTTTCAAGGTACGACAATTCGAACGCCTCGCGGCTATCTCCAATAATCTCCCCCAGATTGTAGACGTCAGCTCGGTTGGCAAGCATATCAGGGATTTGAAAGCGTTCACCGCTCTCATTATAAGGATTGCCCGACATCACCACTGCAAACTTGCGACCGCGCAAGTCATACGTTTTGGATTGTCCATTCCAAACCCCTTCGATCCGTCGCGTTGCATCGCACAACGGAATGAATTTCTGGAGCAGCTCCACGTTGCAATGCTGGATGTCGTCTAGATACAACATGGTGTTGTCACCCATCTCCAAAGCCAGATTGATACGCTGCACTTCTTCTCTCGCGGCGGCATTCGTCGCTTCGCTTGGATCGAGCGAAGTTACTGAATGGCCAATTGCTGGTCCATTGACTTTCACAAAAACCAGTCCAAGACGGTTGGCAACGTATTCCATCAATGTCGTCTTGCCATAACCCGGTGGGCTAATGAGCAACAGCAAACCCATCCGATCCGTTCGTTTGTTGTCCCCAAGAGCGCCCAACTGCTTGGCCATGTTGTCGCCAATACGTGGCAAATAGACTTGATCGATAAGCTGATTGCGGACAAAACTTGTCAAAACCTTGGCCTGAAACTCATGGGACCGTAGGCGTTTTTCAGCTTGTGCGATCAATCGTTGTTTGGTGGCTTGCAGTTGCAACCAACGCGGAACATGTTGTTTCGCATGGTTGGCAACACGCTCTTGGAATTCGTGATAATGGAAAGGCATTGCACCATTGGAAATACGAGAGTGATCTCCTGAAAGATGCAGAATCGTGGACTGCAATGTGTGCGAAGGCCTCGTATTGCTCGCTACGACCGTAGTTGCCATTGGTTCAATGAGGAGTTGCAATACCACTTCCTCCCGATAGTCGCTGGCTGGGTCCTTGGCATCCTGCTCTAATTTTGCGGAAAATTGGTGGATCAATCCGTCAGCAATACGCAATGCAAGTAGCCATCCGTCCATCGGATTTTTCTTTTGAATTGCCAATGCAGACAGTATCGAGTTCCATGACGATTCGGGCATCGAACTCTTCGTCCTATGAACAATCTCCTTGGCCCTTGGATGAACACTCGGGCTTCGATCTGGCTGTAGTTGTTGAATTTGCATAAGCAGATATTGAGCGGCTTCCGATCTTGAAAGGCCTCGAAGCATTCCCTGATCGTGTTCTTTCAACAGCCGTCGCAATCGACTTAATGCCGACTGGTTTCGCTGCGTGTTTGCCAACATCGAGTCCATCATACCGAAGGCAATCACCCATACCTCCGTAGACGCACGAACGACGCTCGGAATCAATCGATCCCAAACATACCACGCAATACTTCGCAACTTGGGTGAGAAGGCGAGCATGCCTAAAGCGTTTCTGCTCTCAAGAACAGCGGCCAGGATTCTCGCCGCGTCCGAGTCATGCACTCCCCTCACATACCCTTCTTGATAACGAGACTGCATCGTATCACGCACACGAGCGATGCGTCCATCGACGTCAAGCGATAGGAACGCACTAGCATTCATCGTGTTGGAGGTATCAACATCCTTGGGAATCACAGGACTCGAATCCCACATCTGTACAATCGAATACGCTAAATACTCACCGCGATAGACTGTGGCTGATTCGCTAGGCAACAGCTGATCCCATAATTGTTTTGCGTCATCCAACGCCGGATCGCTCAGCGGTTCAAAAAACTGTGTACCGGTTAAATGCAGTTGCAACTGTCCATTGCGAACCAACGTTGTCAATTCGATCGCATGATGATTCACGCTGAAATTGTGCTGTCCAAGCCGGATTGCTCGGTTGCCATCGCTGAGCAATTCTCGACGATCTCGCTGCTGTCGAACAGAGTCATCGGCGATGGTCTTAAGCCGAGACCGAACGTCTTCGCAACGAACGGAATCGCCCAACTCAATCAATTGATCGGCGATACGCCGGACCTTTTCCACCATCAAATCGGAAGCGAAGTACGAATTCAACTCCGCGAGCTCATCGATGCGCGCAGTCTTTGAAGCGATACCGGCAAGGATTCGGTCCGCCGCAGCCACCAGCGAGTTGGCTCGGCGCGTTTGCACCTCAACCAACTGTTGCCGTTTAGTCTCAAACGAATCGCAGATCGCTTGCCTTTTCTCGGTTAACCGTAGTAGCAGAGTCTCGGAGTCTGCGTAACGTCCTTCCAATTCCTCGATTTGCATCAACACACGCGTCAACGAGGCATCGACTTTGTCCGGCTTATCGGCGGAGTCCAGCACACCGGCGGTTGACTGATCCAGCAGTTTCGATTGCGACGCGAAATCAGCCTCCATCTCGCTGGTCGTTAAGTCTCGCAACCGCATTCTGAGAATCGATCGGGCCTTGTTGAGCTGGGACAGGCAGTCCCCAACACCGTCAATGATCGTAGTTCGCTGTGCCAAGTCATCGATTTGGAGTTGCGAAATGGTTTCGATCAAAAGTTTCAGGGCGCCACTGATCTTTTCAAACTCGCGATCGAGTTCCTTGCCGGTGGCCGACTTGCTGACCGCGGGCACAGCCGTTGATAGCTTTTCGATCTGCGTTGCGAACGGCAGCAATGACTTGGGGGACAAAAGAAACTGAACGCACCGAACACCCAGCCGATCCGCCGCTTCGATTAATTGGGACTCCATAGTCGCAACGGCTGGAAGCTCTATGTATCGCAACCCTCGAAGCTGGATGGCTGCTCCGCGTTGGGTCCGAATGGCAGCCAGTTTATCGACGAAATCGTCGATCTGTTCGAACCTCGCTCGTTCTATCGTTTTGAGCAGCTCTTGTGTGTCGTTTTGTGTTTTGGCGAGCGAGGCTGCGGTTTCGTTTCGAGCGCGGACAACCTTTTCAAACTCATCCACTGCGGCGGTTGCCGCCTCGCGAATCTTGAGGACAGGTTCAGAAAGGACGAACACCTCCTCGCGATCCAGCCAAAAAAAGCCATCGAGTACATCGGTCGCACGTTTTGCGAGATCCGCGTACAAGTCGGCGTACGATTCATCCTTGTCGATCAGAGTCAGCAGCTCTTGGCATTCGGCCATACCTCGAACAAGGTCGTGGTTGCCGATCTTGAACAGCAACGAATCGGATTGAACGCTCGGGCGATAATCAGGACCGGTGAACGGCGTCTGCCAAACTTGAAGGGCGTGGTGCTTCTGTGGCGTGTCGACTGCCCGCATACTGATCATCACGCCATCGTGAAGAAATGCTTGACCGTGACAGACCAAAGGCGTATCCACTTCTTGGCTAATCAAGTTGTAACGAAGCTGGAGATACGTACCTGACTCTGGGTGGTAGAAAAGATACAGAAAATCTTCGCCATTGGAGGATTTTATTAACCGATCGAATGCGAGGTCCGCTAGTCCATGGTCAAAACACTTGGCGACGCCGGTTTGCAATACGAATCCGTTTGAAAAAATGATGCCGTGGTCGTTTGGAAGCAGGCCGCATGCAGTTCCAATCGAATCGAGCCGTGTGACCTCGGAGCGTTTTGTGCTAAATACCAAATAGCGATAGTTTTGTTCTTGGTACGGTTTGATTTTAAGCAGGATTAAATTGCCGACGATCGCATAGAATGTTTCGGCGTCGTCGAGCGTTTGGTCTAGGCTATCGACTGGTTCACGATATATCCCAAGCCCATCCTCCGTATTGTCCTCTACCTTGATGGTTAGGTCGCCACGAATGCACTCAACGAAGAGTTTGTCTTCGATGGAGATGTGTGGATGTGCTCCGTGCCGATGGTCTTCACGTGTGGCTCGTTTCCATTGGAAAGCATGTTGCGAGGGTGCGCGGACTTCGGCTTCGCTACGATTATCGACGTATTGCAATTCCTTGCCATTCAGGGACCACTTGAAGGCTTTGAAATTGGTTGTGGTTTTGCCGGTTTGAAAAACCATGTAGAGCAACGGACCACTTTGAAAGAATCGCAGGAAAGTTGCATTGCGGTAGTATCGATAGAGTTCTTGAAAATCCCGCCTAAACGCTTCGCTAAGCAACGGGTCGAGCGATTCCTGACGCGCATGTTGACCATCGAAGCGGTAGTAGGAGAAAACGTCGCTTGGAACGATTTCTGTCTTGAGGCCAAATTGGACGTTGTACCCAAGGAGAATGTGCGTGTCCGTCGCGAAAAGGTCGCGAGGAATGCAGTTATGGTCGGTGGTAACGTGCGTGGTTGAATTCAAACGGGTCTGGATAGTACCGAAAACAGCAGCCCGCTCGGCATGAAGTTTTTCGAAACGCTGACGGAGATCGCTTGCCGCCTCGCGCAGACGATTGCGAAGCACTGCATAGGTTCCGGAGGCCAGAGCGGATTCGGTCATTGAACTTTCAGACATTGGGCCAACGCGAAATGGTAACTGTGGTTTCCATCTCATATTAGCTTGAAGCGGTCAGTTTGCCAGGAATACGGTGTAAAAGGGACCGTACCATTTACAGTAGGCCGAAAAACCTGGCGACCTAGGCTCCGGTTTCACCTAGTAGCTAAAAATTAGCCAAGCAAGGATTTTCGAAACCCTCCCACCAGCAACGTTTCGCCGCAATCAAACCGTCGATTCAATATCAAATTGATTGCCGTGGGGGTAAGCCCTGGCAAGGACTTGCAAGGACTTGCTGAAATGGATCGCTTCGTATTGATCGTCTTGCAACGCGAACATTTGCAACCGTTCACCATCGTGACGCCAAACTTCGGGTACGCCCATCGCGGCGAAGAGCTTCAGTTTGCGAATCGCCGACGATGTGATTTCTACCTCAATCACGAGATCAGGCGGCGGATCGATCGCGAGATCAATCTCTTCCTTCGGGCGAATCTGTTCTGCATGTTGAATGTAATATGATTCATCGGCCTCAAAGGCTTTTTGCAAATCTTTTCGCTTAAAAGTTGTCGACGCAACGCTCTGTATTTCGATCCCTAGGACCTCGGTATAGGTCTCGACTAATCGACCGATCAAACAACCGATGTTTTTGTGTTGTCTTCGCGGACTCATTAGTTCGAGCACTCCATTATCAAACGTCATCCTCGGAACACTGCCTCGACGTTGTTCGGCAAGATCCACAAACGTCTCCCAACGGATGTTTTCCAACACAGTGCGCATTTCAGACGAAACGATAGCTTCCACGGATCACCAATTAAAAGATGGGTTAAATTCCCCCCTTCCCATTGTACTGTCCGAACGGAAACAAGCTATGCATTTTTTGGCCCGGAAGGACGCATTTCGCTGCTGTTTCTAGCTATTCCTATGGCTCTCATTTGGCAGTTGAATCCGTTGTGGTAGACTGGGCGGAATTGAATTTAGCGTCGCAATCGGTAGCGAGTGCATCGTTTTTTTAACAACCTTTGCCATTAACCGTAGCTATACCAATCGACTTGATCGCGGAATTTTCTGCTTTCCATCGACGGGAAATTCCTTTGGAAAAGTGACTGAATGATTCGACGTGACATTCCTCGGTGGCTATTCTGGCTGCTCGCTATTGGTGGAGTTGCTGTATTGCTAGGTGCTTATGAGATGCTCGCAGCCAGGGCAACTCGTACTAATCCGCTGCAAACAACTATTCCCTCCTTCGAAATGCTAGTGAAAGGGCTCAACAAGATATTTCAGCCGCAGGGCGAGCCGGAGAATCCCAAATCGCCCATGTTCTGGGTCGACATGCGCGCGACACTTTCACGTTTGATTATTGGAATGGGCATCGGCGTGGCGGCTTCTGTTGTTGTTGGCGTTTTGATGGGCGCCTACCGATGGATAGAAGCTCCGCTCTTTTTAAGTTTCAAATTTCTGTCAAAAATACCTCAGATTGCCATGTTGTCCATTTACTTTAATATTTTCGAAACAGGGGAGGTGTTGTTCACTTCATTGGTTGCACTGGGTATCTTTTTTTCTATGACACAGTCGATTTATCTTGCCGTCCGGCAAGATGTTAGCGACGAAGCGATCAATAAAGCTTACACGCTTGGGGCATCGGAATTCGAGATTCTTTACGAAGTGATCTGGAAGCAGATTTTGCCAAAAATCATAGATAACATACGGTTACAAACCGGACCCGCCATTATCTTTCTGTTAGCGGCCGAAATGGCCGTCGCCAATGCTGGATTGGGATACCAAATTCGAATGCAATCTCGCATTTTAAATATGAGCATCGTTTTTGTTTACCTCGCGATACTTGCGTTTATCGGCTTGATTGTGGAATGGGGTCTGGATACTTTGCGTCAGAAACTTTGCCCATGGTGCGTAGACTAAAGTCGACACGAACAGGAAGTTAACTCGTGAGTGAATACGCCTTAGAAATAAAATCCTTGAGTCATGTTTTCGGTTCGTTCCGAGTCCTCGACAACATCGATTTGCAAGTCCTACCCGGCCAAATCGTAGCCGTGGTCGGGCCCAGCGGTTGCGGCAAAAGCACGCTTCTCAAAGCCATTCTTGGTACGCATCCGCCAACCCATGGTGAGATCCTTACCGATGGAATGCCAGTGCGAGGACCGAATCGAAACGTTGGAATCGTATACCAGAACTATGCCCTTTACGATTTCCTAACAGCCGAGAAGAACGTTAGCTTTGGGCTCAAGATGGATGAAACGTCCATGTGGATGCGATTCTTAGCAACGAGAAAGTATTTTGCCAAACGCCGAGACCATTTGAAGAAATCTCTTGACTTTCTGAATGTTGTTGGGCTATCCGAAGCATGTGGCAAATACCCACATGAAATGTCTGGTGGAATGAAGCAAAGGGTCGCGGTAGCACAAGCTTTTATCATGCGTCCAAAAATCGTTTTATTGGACGAACCCTTTGGCGCACTCGATGAAGCGATGCGGGAGGATTTGCAGATGATGCTCTTGCGGTTCTACCAAGAAAACCTGATCGCTAAGCGAGAAGGTCGACGACCGGAGTATACAATTCTAATGGTAACACACGAATTGAATGAAGCGATCTATGTTGCCGATCGGGTCATTGGACTTTCACGCTTTCATACCCAGGGCGAGCAGGGTGCCGCGATTGTATACGACCGACCTTGCCCAGTTTTCCGCCCCGATGACCCGCGTGATTTCTCCAAATTTGTGGAACAGCGTGAGGAGCTTCGCAGAGCAGTATTCGACGAAAACTATATCAAAGATCGAAACCAGTACGTAACCTTCTGGAAAGAACTGGGTACGCTCGCAAACAGTGTGGCTGGAATTTGAGACTCGGTGGGTCACTCTTGCCGAGAGTGACATGGCGTTGTCTATCCAGCCGAGGACATCGTTCACGGCACAGGTGCCAGCTCCCATCGGTTAGCGAAACTTTCTGAAGTCTCCGCGCCCCGGGTGGGCAATTTCATGGCCAATTAACTCAATCCAACCCAATATAGGCTCGTGGCTGCCACTTAGAGGATTGAACAAGTTGCGGTTTGGATGATACTAGCTCATCGATAATATTGTGAAACCAGAAGTTGGATTGGCTCCTTTCATCGAGAACTCTCGTGTTTGAATTCGCTTCATCACTCCTAGCTGCGCCGGTTCTTCCAGCAACGATAATACTCGGTGTTCTCGTTGTTTGGAGTCTTATGACAATCGTCATGGGTGGATTGGATAGCCATCTTGCTGCATCGTGGCATTTCCACAATCCGTTTTCGGGCGGTCACGGAGATGGGGATGGACTGAGCCACACCATTTCGCATGCACTTGGTGACGCAATGGGATCCGTCGTACTAACGCCTGCAAAGTGGTTGAATTTGAAGCGGTTGCCGATTGTTTTGTGGGCCGGGATTTTCACGCTCACTTGGTGGTCTGTCTCGATACTGTTTTGGGTCTGTATCGATACCACTTTTTTTGAAGTTCCAGGTTTCCTAGCAGTCAATATCATGATCGCTAGAAACCTCTTCTTGGGATTGCTTGTTACCAAACTGATAACCCAGCCGATGCGAGGTTGGTTTGACTCCAACGAGTTGACATCGATTTCTCTGGTAGGTGAGGAAGCTGAAATCAGCTCGTTCGACGCAACACCAGAGAACGGACAAGTCAAATATAAAACCCCAGGCGCACCTCTTCTTTTGAATGTGCGAACCGATGGCCCGCATTTACCCAAAGGCACTCGGGTTTGGCTGACACATTACGACGAAAAAAAACGCATCTACATCGTTTCTGCAACGACAACCACCTCGAAACCGACCTCCATTGGATCCCAGCAATGACTATTGTATTTACTATCATTTCTATTGTTTTTGCGGTATTGCTCTTTATCGTCTCGCTTGCGATCGTGGCCGGTAAGTTCTACGTGAAAGTCGGCCCCGATGAGGCAATCGTAAAGACGGGCATGGGGGGGCTAAAGGTCGTAATTGATGGCGGTGCGTTGATTTGGCCCGTGATCCACCGCTACGAAAAAATGGACTTGACCCTCAAGAGCTTTGAAATTGCGAGAGAAGGATCAGAAGGTCTTATTTGCAAAGACAACATCCGGGCCGACATTAAAACGGCGTTCTTTATTCGCGTAGATAAAACAGCGGACGAAATCAAAGAGGTAGCGCAGTCCATCGGCTGCAAACGTGCCTCTCAAATTGAAACCATGCGTGAATTGTTCGACGCAAAGTTTTCCGAGGCGCTTAAGACGGTCGGAAAACAGTTTGAGTTCGTTGAGTTGTACGATAAGCGAGATAAGTTCAAGAATGAAATTTTGAAAGTCATCGGAACAGACTTGAACGGTTACCGACTAGACGACTGTGCGATCGACTATTTAGAACAAACACGCCTCGAACTGCTCAATCCAAACAACATTCTGGATGCCGAGGGTATCAAGAAGATCACGGAACTAACGTCCAACGAAAAAATCAAAGAAAACTATTTTACGCGTGAACGGGAAAAAACTCTCAAGAAGCAAGACGTGGAAGCCCAAGAAGCGATTCTCGAATTAGAACGTCAGCGGATTGAAGCGACCGAACGCCAAAAGCGCGAGGTAGCGGAAATCCAAGCCCGAGAGAACGCGACCGCAACCAAATCACGTGAAGAAAATCGATTGGAAGGCGAACGAGCACGTATCACGACCGAAGAAGAAATCGGGATCGCAACTCAAAACAAGGATCGAACGATTCTTGTCGCTCAACGCAACAAGGAACGAACCGACGGAATCGAACTCGAACGCATCCAACGCGATAGGCAGTTGGAGATTACTGAGCGGGAACGAGTTGTTGGATTGGCTACCGTTGAAAAAGACAAAGTCCTCGAAACGGAACGACGCAACATCCAGGAAGTGATTCGCGAACGGGTGATGGTCGAGCGATCCGTCGTCGAAGAAAAACAAAAGATCCTCGATACCGAAGCGTTTGCTGTAGCGGATCGAACCAAACGGATCGAGGTAACTGCTGCCGAGATGGCTGCGGAGCAGTCTTTAGTCAAAGAGATCAAAGCAGCTGAAGCCGCCCTCAAATCAGCCGAAAGCCAGACCGCTCAGATTCGCCTCGAAGCCGAAGCGAACCGAGACCAAGCCGAAAAGAAATCGGAGGGGATGAAGCTAATGGCCAGTGCCGCCAGGGCTGACTTTGCCGCCAAGGGGCTAGCCGAAGCGGAGGTCATGCAGGCCAAAGCAACAGCGACTCAAGAACAGGGGATGGCTGAGGCTCGAGTGCTTCGTGAAAAATATACAGCAGAGGCCCAAGGGATTACGGAAAAAGCCAATGCGATGAAGATCCTCGACACGGTCGGTAAAGACCATGAGGAGTTCAAGCTCCGCCTCGACAAGGACAAGCAAATTGAGATCGCCGCGATTTCGGCTCAGAAGTCCATATCGGAAAGCCAAGCATTGGTTCTCAGCGAGGCCCTGAGGTCCGCCAAAATCGATATCATCGGCGGCGATGGTCAGTTTTTTGATCAGATTAGTGCAGCGGTACAGGGAGGCAAAGCGATCGACCGATTTGTTTTGAGTTCAAAAGTTGCGACCGACATTAAAGACACTTTCTTTACAGGAAACCCTGAGCAATTCAAGGAACGCCTCGGCGGACTCTTGGAACAATTCCATTTGGACTCGGGGGATATAAAGGATTTGAGCGTTGCGGCGTTGATCGCCAAGCTGCTTTCAAATAGTGGTACTGACACGGTGAGAAATCAGCTTGTACAATTGTTGGGGCTGGCGGGAGCGCTGAACCTGGCAGACAAGCAGGTTTGCAAAGTTATCGCTTAGCCCCCTACGCCAAGTGTGGCACGGCGGCCTCGGTGGCCCTCTAAGCACCCATGCACAAATAGTTTGGTTCATCATGATGATACAGGCGTCTTAGTCAGGCTGGGGATGAACAGGAGAAGAAAAGGCCCTTTCCGTCCCGGGCCTCCATTATACTTTAAGAGCCTGAATACTCGACACAACCCAAGAAATGAACATGGATCTACATGCTTTACAGGATAATCGTCGATCCGAATACCAGTTTGGAGAAATCACTGAGGAAATCATCGGTGGTGCATTTGAAGTCATCCATGAGTTGGGAACCGACGAGATCATGTCTGAAAAGGCGATCGCTCCCGAGCACTAGGCCCAGATTATTAACTAACTAAAGGCACCTGGAATCGAGGTCGGCCTAATGATCCCTTTTGGTAATCCGAAACTCGAAACCAAACGATTCACACGACCCAAGTGAATCTGCGAGCGACTTGAAATCATCCTGTAGATCTTGTCCATCCCTGTTTATTCATTGTGTTCATTCATAGTGATTATTTTGTTTGAAAACTTATGCGTAGGTGCTTATATCCTTTTTTTTTCTAAACTCGATGAATAAATCCTACTCCCCTCGACTCTCTAAAGGCGGATCGGTTTTTGACGACGCTCCAGTGAGGATTTGCGACTGTGGCGGCGGTGCCTGACAGACCACTTGATCCAACAACCGTCGCAGAATGCCATACGGCCTTCTCGAATATCCTTGAAAGGTACGTTTGGGCAATAGTTCGGGACTGGTCACTAGCGGCTGATGTCGTCCAAACTAGTTTCGTAGCTCTTTCTCGTTTCGGTGGCGATGTGGCCCCAGAAGCACGGAAAAGCTGGCTCTTTCGGGTCGCACATCGAGAAGCGATACGGGTCCGCGAACGTCAGAAACCTTACATCCAATCGAGTAAGGAGCTGACGGCATCGGTCTTCGAAGCTCAGGCTACCTATGAAATAAACCCTCTGTCTAAGATGGCGGACCAAGAAGACATTGATGAATTGACCAAACGGATCAGTGAGCTGCCACAGGAGCAACAACAGGTTTTACGGCTTCGTTTTTTTGAAAACAAAACCTTTGCGGAGATCGCAGAGTCGGTGCAAATTCCAATCGGCACAGCGCTTTCCAGGATGCGACTGGCGCTCGATCGATTGCGATCGATAACAAGATAAACTGGATTGCGACTAAAAACGGAAATATCATGATGGCAAGCGTAGAAAACAACTCAAACGAGTCGCAGCTGCATTTAGAGGCCATGCTTTATTTGCTCGAGGATCCTACAGTCGATCGGGAGGTATTTGAGGCTCGGTTGGCGAATAATCCGCAACTTGCTGAAATACTCGCGCAGTCCGTAACAGTCTTTCAGTCCTTGGAATCCATTAAGTTTGATTCGCAAGCCATTGTTCCTGTTGCCCAAGGGTCAGGCGAAATCTATCGCTCGTGGATATCCCTAGCAACCATCGCAGCGTCGTTAACTGTGATGGGTTATTTGGGTTGGCAAACTCTTCATTCGATTCGTTCTGGTTCGACCGAAATCACTGCGTCCAGCACCGAGAATGGTTCGTTGAGCAATGTCGTATGGGCTTGGGGAGAACTCAAAGCAGATGATCCAGAATCGCAATTGCCTCGCGATGTTGGCGATGGCGAATTCGAAAATGCTCTTGCCATGATGGATCCGTTTACCGAGAGAGATGTTCCCGAGTGGCTCGTTTTGGCGACAACGGACATACTTGAGGATGGTATTGATCCAAAAGATGCAAAGGCACTCGTCCAGTGAAGCGTCCGATCCATCATCAAGCTTCGATGAAATTGGAGCAATTCAGATTTGGAGTGCTGGGAGTTACCCGAACTTTAAGATTTTTGGTTGTTTGGGCTATGGTTGTCATCTGCTTCGAATCCGCTACTGCATTAGGGCAAAGGGAAACGATCGCCGGCGAAACTTTGGTAC
>CAMDKL010000024.1 GCA_945900945.1 Pirellula staleyi DSM 6068 | reverse complement strand
GCCAATCTCAAATTGGAGATTCTTCGATTTCAAATGAGACTGGCAAAGGATTTGCAGTGCATCAAGCTCAACAGTTACGAATTCGCGAGTAAGGCGATTGATGAAATCGGTCGCTTGGTAGGTGGCTGGGTTCGGAAAGCGAAATAGCCGACCATGAAACGCATTGGCAATTTGTGGGACGAGCTTATCTCCTTTGAGAATTTGCTCAAGGCAGCGCAGCAATCGGCTCGAGGAAAATGATTTGAGCCAGCCGTAGTCAATTTCCATTTTGGTTTGCAACGCGAGCTATGGACACTACATCGTGAACTGGTTGATGGAACTTATTCACCTAGCCCGTACAAAGAGTTTTATGTCCATGAACCCAAGAAGCGACTGATTTCCGCTTCGCCGTATCGAGACCGCGTCGTACACCATGCCTTGACTCAAATTCTATCGCCTCTATTTGAGCGAACATTCGTCACGGATTCATACGCTTGTCGAGTCGGCAAGGGAACGCATGCAGCCGTGCGACGCGCACAGCATTATGCAGGTCGCTTTCGTTATGTTCTGAAAGCCGACATTAAGAAAGTCTTTCCGTCGATTGATCATGAGCTGCTCGGCAATTGCATTTCTCGATTCATTGGACCATTTCGTCAAGGATCGGATGCGAATGCCGGGCTACGTGCGATATGTCGATAATTTTTTGGTTTTTTCCAACGACAAACGAGAGCTTGATAATGTGCGTAGTCATGTAGGCGATTTCCCTGAGACTCGGAGACTGCATTTGCATCCGAACAAGAGTGTGATTTTTCCAGTAAAGGAGGGGATACGCTTTCTGGGATACCGCGTTTTTCCAACGCATCGCTTATTGGTGAAGGACAATGTGCGGAGGTTCCGTCGGCGGGTTCGCAAGATGCAGTTGAAGTATTCCGAGGGCAAAATGAGTTTCGAAGAAATCCGGCAACGATTGACGAGTTGGTCAGGACATGCAATGCAGGCGGACACCTACCAGCTTCGGCGGCGTTTATTTGGTACACTTCGATTCCAGAGGGCGAAGGCCGAGTAGCCGGTGGTCGATTGCTTGGTCGGTTTCTGGCAGCAAGCCGCGAGCGGCTCTGGCAGTTGGCAAGCACACTGAAGGTGCGACACCTGGCCAACGTCGGCTAACTGGCGCTGTGCACGGAGGGACATTCACGTCACTGAAACCGCAGATTGTTCGGGTGTGTCTCACGATTGTCACAGAAATCGATTTTTAACGAGTTAAAGAACTATTGGCTGCGATTTCATCAGGCCAGCGTTGGGCTGGCCCTGAGGATCACTAGTTTTCACCCACTAATTCGTCAGACGAGCCGAATTTTTTTGCATCGTCCGAAAGTGTCTTGAAAACATAGGCTTTGCCGAGAGCTTGCTGAAACTGTTCACTGATGCCAACTAGCATCACCTCTGCGAGGGACATAACATCCTTGCCACGCTCCCTACATCACGGCTGGTACAAAGAACCATACCAAGGTCAGTACAACGCAGATGGTGTACGCCACAAACAAGCTCGGGCGAAACACTCGCAACGGTACGTATGCGTCGCTC
This sequence comes from Pirellula staleyi DSM 6068, assembly GCA_945900945.1. Lineage (GTDB taxonomy): Bacteria > Planctomycetota > Planctomycetia > Pirellulales > Pirellulaceae > JBKCUI01. The sequence goes on along the minus strand of CAMDKL010000024.1, from coordinate 49,375 downwards.
CGTTCGAACAGTTTGCTCAACACTCGCCAATAGTAACCCGCAGCGATGACCGCATTGAATGCCATCAGCACCGCCATGGCAATCGACCACGGATCCTTTGTCCCGGCCGCAACCGTCCCCATGAAGACCAGAAACTTGGCCCAGAACCCTGCCGTTAGCGGCAAACCAATCAAGCTGATTAAACATACCGTCAACCCTATGGATGCCGCAGGCCGGCGATAAAACATTCCAGACAAATCGCCAACCAGTTGTGTCTTGCCTCCCGCCGCCTCAATCTCACCTAAACACGCGAAAAATCCAAGTGTCATAGCTGCATAAGCCGCGAGGTAAGAGAACAATACATTCGGCTCCGCGTTTTGCCTGAGCAGCGCTGTCAAAGCGAGCAGCAAATAACCCGTATGAGCGACACTCGAATACGCCAACAAACGTCGGAGACTGCTCTGCGCTGATGCCATAAAGTTTCCGACCAACATGGTCAACGCCGCACACACGAACAGAACCGGCACTACGACTTCGACCGCTTCCGTACCTAGTCCCGTCCCTAATACACGAATTAACGCAACAAAGCCTGCCACTTTAGGCAAATAACTCATGACGGCCGCCATCGTAAGACTTGCTCCCTCAAAGACGTCAGGGGCGTAGAAGTGAAATGGTACAGCGGTGATTCGAAATGCAAGACCGCACATCACCATTGCCAACGCGAACGAAACCAATCTGCCACCAGACGCATAGCCGCTCTGTATCACCTGCAAATTCGTCGAACCAACAAATCCATACAGGTAGCTAACCCCGAGCAAGAAAAAGCAAGAAGCGAACGCACTCAACAAAAAGTACTTGATCGTCGCTTCCGAGCCTGCGTTATCCCCTTTAGATATTCCAAGCATGATGTAGGTTGGAATACTGATCAGTTCCAGCCCTAGAAACAGTGATACCAAATCATTCGAAGCACCCACCACAGGGATCCCTCCGATGATAATGATCAAGCAACCATAATACTCGCCCAGGTTCGCTTTAGGTGCAGTAGACCATGACATCAAAATGAGTATGAGACCGCCAAGCAGCGCAAGACGTTCGGCTGCCAAAGCGGTTCCGTCGAACCGGAACAAGCCTTGACCTAAATCGGCTGGAACACTTCGGATCGTCCCCAAAATCGCAGCCAGGGCAAGAATTGCGAGTGAAACGACTGCGACTCCTGTACGTTGACCATGGACATCCTGAGCAGTGCCCGATTTCAGAACCAACGACGCTGCCATCACGATGGAGCCACCGAGGATCAATGTGATCGCTGGTGCCATTAGCATGAGCGAGGATATTAGGGTTTGGAATGGTTCCACAGTTATTTCAAACTCTTTAAGGGTCGTTGGCGAAAATGAATGACTACGGTCGAATTTGTGCTACCCGCTGATCGATTTCCGGATGAATTGCTTTTGCGCTGGGCTCCGAAACGATGGCGATACGTGCTACGTCCTTCTCGACCAGTCGAATGGTGTCTTGGGGGCGAACTCCAATGAGCAAACAAACTGCAGCCATCGCAACTAGTGGTGTAAATTCTTTCGTTCCGATGTCGCTCGTTAATCCAACAGTCGACTTGGTTCTAGTATTCCCGTCGCTTCCAAAAAGGAGTCGCTGAACGATACGCAAACCGTACCATGCTCCCAAAACAGTCCCAAGAATGGCAACTCCGGTAAACAGACCAGAGACTCGAATCATGCCTGACATAGCGAGCACCTCGCCGACAAATCCGTTCAGTCCAGGTAGCCCTGCACCTGCCAAAGTAAAGAACACCAACATCACCCCGAGTCGCGGGTAAATCGCAGCTAACCCACGATCTTGTTCGGCGAGCGATATCTTACCTCGTCGCTGTTCAAGCATTGCGAGCATCAGAAACATTCCACAAGTGATGATACCGTGATTGAACATCTGAATGGCTGCGCCCGTCAATCCTTCGGTGTTCATCGCCATCAGTCCGAGCGTGATGAACCCAACATGGCTAAGTGAGCTATAGGCCAGTACCCGCCTCAAGTCTGTTTGAGACAACGCAACGAGCGCTCCATAAACAATGGCCAATGCACCCAGGCCACCGAACAGCATTTGTGCGTATGTCGACAGTGCTATGGGAGTTAATGGAATGACAATTCGAATGATTCCAAAGACACCGAGTTTGGCAACAACAGATGCTATGAGTGCTGTCGTATTCGGATGAGCCACTGCGTAGGTTGTTGGCAGCCAAGTGTGCAATGGCAAAATCGCCAATTTGATACCAAAACCCAACAACAACAGCCAAACGATCCACTGCTCTTTCGCCGCAAGAGCATCTACTGCATTGACGGATTCGTTCACCGCCGAACCGATTGCAGCAAGCTGCGTTTCTCGGGCAATTGCCGATAGTGCCTGCAGTGAAACCGTCGAAGCCCGATCCGGAGTGGCGGAGTTTAAGGCTAGTCCAATCAGACCCAACACCATCGGCACGCTACCAACTAGGGTAAACAGAAGAAACTTGCGAGATGCGATGAGCGACTCGGCTCGGTCCCCCCAACCATGGATGAGCAATACCAATGGCAATAAAACAGCTTCGAAAAAAAGATAGAACGACAGCAAGTCCATCGACAAAAAAACGCCCAATAGCATCGACTGCGTAATGAGCATTAATGCGAGGTACTGGTGCAATCGTTCCTTGATCTGAAACGTTGCAAGGCTCATCGTGGCCAAACCAACAATTCCTGTGAGCAACACAAGTAGTGCGCCAATCCCATCGGCACCAAATTGCAATTGCCAGTGAACCTTATGGCCGCCAACAGAGATTGGTAGATGGATTTGTAGCCAATCGGGCGCATAGACCATTCTTGGCACAATAGTCGAGCTGTTGGCTGGGTCATTCGCAGCGCTCGACGTATACACGTGTCCGACCAATAAAAAGCTCAACGCCAAAACCAAAGCGGCGGCCCATATGGCAGTGTTGACGAGCGCATTGCCTTTGCTTCCGGCAAGAAAGATCCCAAGCCCAACAATGAGGGGCGTGAGGATTAAGAGTGGGATGATAAACGTCATGAGTCTCGGGAAATTATCGAGTAGCGATCCAAACAGCGAGGGCAGCAATTCCAAACGCAGTCATGTAGGTATAATCAGCTATACGGCCATTTTGGAAGCGTTGTCCAATCAAGCCAAATAGTCTAGGTAGCGACGCTATTTGCATTGCCATCGAATCGATTTGTTCGTCGATCCAACCCAATATTGCCGCAAACCACTCCATCGGAGAGACGATTGCAACACTATACAGCCAATCGATATACAACCGATTGCGTCCAAAGTCGGCAAAGGCGACCATCGGCCCCGTCGTCGCTGTGCTTGGCCCGACTTTTGAGAGTGCATAGCCAATTGCAATACCGACCACCGCCAATAATCCCGAGGCAACCATGACCCACATTTCTTCCGTGTGCTCGGCATGCCAACTGAGTTCTTGGGTTTGCTGCAGGTAGTTTGCGATCCCGTGCGTCGGTCCAAGAAGAAGCCCGGCCGAGAGTGCTCCAACGGCCAAGACGACCATGGGAGCAAGCATGACGTTCGTCGCTTCATGCGCATGATGCCCTGCTTCCTCGGGCAGCTTCTCGGCTCCCCAAAATGTGCTGAAATAAGCTCGAGACGTATACACGGCGGTCATGAGCGCTGTAGCAAATCCAAGGAATAGCAAAATGGTAAACTGAATTCCATACTCACCATCTTTGCTGGCCTGAGCTAAGACGGCCAAAATGCCGTCCTTACTAAAGAAACCCGCCAGCGGTGGCAAGCCAGCCAGGGCTGCAGCACCAATCAAGAACAAAATATTTGTCTTTGGCAAGACTTTGTGTAGTCCGCCGAATCGACGCATATCAATCACATCTCCCATCGCATGCATCACATTGCCCGCCGCAAGGAAAAGCAGTGCTTTGAAAAACGCATGTGTAACCAAGTGAAACATGGCGGCGATGACAGCCACAACCATCAAGTCCTTGATAGCCCCAGCCCCCAATGCCATAAATAGATAACCCAATTGGCTAATGGTGGAATAAGCCAAAACGCGTTTGAGGTCACTCTGAAAAAGCGCCATCCAAGCCCCAATAAACGCAGTGATACCGCCTAACCATGCGACCACGCTCAAAACCGCAGGCGTCGATTCTAACAAAGGCGAAAGGCGAGCTATCAAATAGACACCGGCCGTAACCATGGTCGCCGCGTGTATCAACGCGGATACCGGCGTTGGGCCCTCCATCGCGTCTGGCAACCAAACATGGAACGGAAACTGAGCCGACTTGCCAATCGCTCCAATCATTAACAGGAAACCGATTGTTGTAAGCAACTCAGGATTCTGAACCGCAAGATGAGGAACTGCATTGAAGATACTGTCGAAATTCAATCGTGCAAAAAAACTGGCTCCTGCGCCCTCGACATGGCCGACCGCATAAGCAAGCAAAAGTATGCCCATAAGAAAGGCGCAATCTGCCACGCGATTGACGAGAAATGCTTTCGTCGCAGCTCGTGCCGCGCTAGGCTTACTGTACCAAAAGCCGATCAGCAAGAAAGAACACGTACCTACTCCCTCCCAAAATGCATAGAGCATTAGCAAGTTGTTGGACAAAACCAACATCGTCATCGAAAAAACGAATCCACAAAAAACCGCATAGTACCGAGCAAATCCAGGATCGTCCCGCATGTAGTCGCGGGAGTAAATCGCAATCATCGCCGAAATGCAGGTTACGACAGATAAAAGCGAAAGACACAACGTGTCGACTTTGAGCGATACGTCGACCGTCAAGCTGCCTACGTTGAGATATCGGTATCCCGCAAAGACCGCCCCTTTTTCTCCTTGAGCGCCGAACACAATCAAACAGAGGGTGAACAAAGCTGCGAAAAGCAGCGATATAACCGCTGGCAAATGTGCGATCTTGCGGTCTCCGCGAAAGGCCAGAATCACACATGCAATGCAACCCGCTAACGGAGCTAGAGGAACCATCCAAGCAAAAAGACTAAGCATGTGATCCAGCCTCCCTCATACTCGCATTCTCCCGCTCGCCACCTGCGCTCGATTGATCATCGAAATGGGCAGAAATGGGATGTGACATCGGATCCAATCCAGCAGGGGTCAGTTTCGGGAATGCCAGGTTGGGGTCCGTCAGCGTAATGGAAACTTCGATAGCCTTGGGAACGAGCGTTTCACTCAGTTCGTCCCATGCCGCAATGTCGAGCGTCGCTTTGCGTCGAAACAAAGACACGACCAATGCTAAGGCGATTGCGGCTTCGCATGCGGCAATGGTCAAGACCATAATGGCAAGGATCTGACCTTGGTAATTTTGATGGTGTCTTGAGAACGCGATGAGATTGACGCTCACTCCAGATAACATCATTTCAAGGGACAAGAACATCAGGATTAGCGACCGACGGGTCAGAAATCCAACCATGCCGATCACAAAAAGAATCCCGCCAAAAACCAGCAAGTTTTGAGTGAGTACGCCGTTCACGATTGGCTCTCCGTGGTTCGTTGTGCTAACGCGATTGCTCCGATGGTTGCTACCAGCAAGATTGTGCCAGCGAGTTCTACCGCAATCAGATAATCCGTGTAAAGCGATCTCCCAAGCCCTGCGGTAGATTTCGGAACAATGCTCTGGCCCGGTTCCATTGCCTCCAATTTCTTTGACAATTCTCTGCCAGCATCCGAAATGAAGTTGTCTGGCAGGCTTGCAAGACTCAAGGGCCGTGTCAGGTCAGCCGTTGCAGCAAAAACTGCATTTTCGGCAGTAACACACAAGGTGAGAGTTGTAAGCAAAATCGCGCCAATAGTCGCTGCAACCAGGGGACGATTGAGTTGAATATCATAGTTTCGCAAGTCGGATTGTTGAGCGAACATGAGCACGAACAAAAAGATAATGATTGTTGCACCTGCGTAAACAATCATGGTTGCCGCCGCGATGAATAAGGCGGATTGCATAAACAACACACCGCATACCGAAAGAACAACCGTCGCAAATCCAAGTGCGGCGTAAACCGGTTCCCGTGCTACCAAGAAACCCACTCCACCACCCGTTGCCAGAACACAAAATCCCATTAACAGGATGGACTCCAAGGTGGCAGGCGTGAAACCAATCGCCACAATGACGACGGCTATCACGCTGGCGATAACGCCTCCCGCAAAAAAAGGCCGCGAATTCAAAACCCCTTGTTGGATTAACAGGTATCCAATGGCTCCCAAAAGAATAGGTAAAAGCATCGAAAGAGTCCACGTACTCGGAATCGATTGGCCCAGCGATTGGCCAGTCGAAGCATCGGGCAAGGCCTGTGCCATGAGCGTGATATCCGATAGGACATCCGCCAAGCGTGCAAAGGGTGCAAAGGGTGTTGAAATTGCTAAGTTCATGTTGGATTCAGTTGAGTGGTTGGCTAACCGTGGCTTCCACGACCTGGCGGCGGTGGACCCTGTGATGCCGTTGCTGCTTCTTCGGACGCAGGTCCAAGAGCACCTCGATTTGTTCTCACTGGGTCCTTGCCAGTCTTTGAGGTCGCGTCGTAGATGGAGAGTAACTTTTCTTTGTCAAAGACAAGCTCCTTGCGAGTATAACCTGTCAGGTCATAAATACTTGTCAGTTCTATCGCATCAACCGGGCAGGCTTCCTCACACATGCCGCAATAGATACACCGCAACTCATCGATCGTAAACGTCTGCGGAAATTTGTCTCGATCCTTCCAGTACGGATCGTCCTTAGGAGCGGGAGAAGCAATGATTTCGATGCAGTTTGCTGGACAAGCCGTTTGGCACATGTAGCATGCGACACACTTCACGCGCCCCTCTTCGTCACGATTAAGTCGATGGACTCCGCGATAATTCGGAGGAATGACGGGCTCAACTTCAGGATACTGTCGTGTCGTGGTTTTACCGGCAAACACATGCCGCAAAGCCGTTGCCAGTCCCGAAGCGATCGCTGGCAAATACATTGCCTCGCGCCATCCCAGTTTGGGCTCCTCACCCCATTTCACCGTTTTCGACTTATTGAATGTCATATCGCGCTCTCAGTCAAATTCATATCCGTCGATGGTCGACCTTCGGAACGTGGTCTATTGATCGTCAAGTCCATGTGGCGTACGCTAATCATCGATCCCGCTATCAAAAACAGAGCAGTCAACGCAAGGTAATGTTTCGGTAAATCTAGCGTGAGCACAACTGCCACACAAAGCAGGTTGAGCAACCCAAGTGGAATGAGTCCCTTCCAAGCCAAGCCCATCAACTGGTCGAACCGAAATCGCGGCAAGGACCATCTTAGCAACATAATAAGAGCGACGACCAAAGAAACTTTAAAGACCAACACAAAAGTTCTAAGCAACATCCCGCCAACCGTTCCATCGACAGGGCCGGTCAGGAAAGGGGCATGCCAACCGCCGAAAAACAAAAGAACGGTTAGGAAACTTACTGTCACAACGTGCGTGTATTCAGCCAGAAAAAATAGTACGAACTTGATACCGCCGTATTCCGTGTGGAAGCCACCGACGAGCTCTTGCTCACACTCAGCCAAGTCAAATGGCAAACGATTCGTTTCAGCTAGAGCACTGGTAAAAAACACCAGTAGGGCCAGTGGTTGCCAGAATACATTCCAATTCCAGATATCCCCACCCTGTGCCGAAACGATCTGTTCGATATTGAGCGAACCTGCCGCAGCAATCACTCCAATAATGGAAAGCCCCAATGGGATTTCATAGCTTATGAATTGCGCACAAGATCGAATTGCACCGTACAGCGAATACTTGTTGTTGGAAGCCCATCCACCCAAAATGATTCCGTAAGCGGATAGCGAACTGATCGCAATCATCATCATGATTCCGATATCGATTCCTGGAGCCACAATGAATCGGAAGCCCCCGGAATATTCGGTGGGAACAGGGCCGAACGGCATAACAACCAACGCGAACATGGCTGTCATCAAGCTAAAAGAGGGTGCAATGAAGTACAAAAACGTGTAGACGTGGTCCGGAATGATCTGCTCTTTGAGAAAAATCTTGATCCCGTCCGCAATCGCTTGGAACAACCCGAAAGGTCCGACTCGATTCGGACCGATTCGGTCTTGGACGTAGGCAGCCAGTTTTCGTTCGATAAAGGTCATGTACAGTCCAAGCAACGGCACAAAGGCGAGGATGACGCCTATGGCAGAGAGTGTTGGCCAAAGTGTTGGCCAAATTTGCTTGAGGGTTTGGAACATGGATCGGTTTTTGGGTTGATGTTGGAAGTATTGGTAAGGGTTATCGCCATGCTGACTTTGTGGGCTTCGTGAACCGGTGGGCGATAGCCCCGGGCCTATATGATACGCAGGCCCGGGGCTGGCGCCCGCCGGTTCACTAGTTCGTAGTGCAAGTACCATTGGGCTTGTACCTACGGTTAGCTTTTACGAATAGAGGGGTTCCCTTGCAGTAGAGATCTTGACGCCGTATTCGCCGAGATCGCCATCCGCCAAAGCTTTTAGTGACGGTACGACCATGCCTATTTCTTTTCTTAAAGTCATCGCATTGAAAAGTCCTTTGCGTTCAGTTAGCTCCATTAAAATACGTCCATCCGCTCGTGCGTCACCGGGACAGCGAACTGCACCCCTGGCCGCTTGGGCGAGGCCTGAGTGGTTGACATAGGTTCCATCGCGTTCAGCAAATGTGCTGGCAGCGAGAACGATATCCGCTCGTTCGCTGAGCGGTGATGCGAATATATCCTGTACGATCAATAGCGATGGTTTTCCAACCGCCCGATCAATGGATTCGGTTACCCAACCAAGGTTGTAGCCGCCGACGAAATACCAAGCGGTCGCATCTGCGCGAGCAACCGCTTGGTCGAGCGTGACGAGCTCACCCTCGAAATGACGAAGGATGGCCTCAACACCCAATCGGTTAGGGCACTTTTCGGATCGGATCGTAAACTTCACTTTGCCGGCGGTCGGCGACTCACCCTTCGGACCCTTAGGATATTTGTCATCGCTACCGACGACCGGGACGCATCCCAGAACCAAACGCACCCGTTTGTCCATGCTCTTGAGATAGCTGGCCAATAGGTAAGCTTCCTCGACCGACATGAAAGGGGACAAAACTGCGACGAAGCCACGCGCGTCAGCCTTGATCGCTTCTTTGATCTTCGACCGTGTGAACGACAGAACATCGACCCATGGGTCTGCAAATTTCAAGTCACCGTAACTGTTCATTTTAGATAGATTGTTCGACGATGCCGCCGAAGCGAATGCGTCGGCGAGCTTGGGCTTTTGCAGCCGGCGTTCGTCGTGAATGTACTTGAACCCAAAACGACCGTCATCGCACATAAAGTGCCCTTGAGCAAGGGGGTTATCGCGTGGTCGCAACCGGTAAACCTTTTCTTCATTTTGGTCTACATGGATACTGCAACCTGTTGAACAACCGGTGCAAACGCTGCTCGCGCTCTTAAGCCACCAAACCCGTTTTTTGTACAGGAAGTCTTTGCTGCACAAAGCACCGACCGGGCACAGATCTACCACGTTGCCTGCAAGTTTGTTATCGCATGGTGTGTCAGGGAAGACATCGATTTCCTCGTGGCTGCCACGACTGGTAACCTGCAGTTCAGCGGTGCCGCTGATCTCACGCGTGAATCGAACGCAACGAGTGCACATAACGCAACGATCAGTGAACAAAGCGATTTGTTCACCAATATGGTACTTGTCCATCCGCTGAATCTTAGGTTCATCCAAACGGCTCGCGGCGTTCCCGTATTTGAACGTGTAGTCTTGCAGGTAGCATTCGCCTGCTTGATCGCAGATGGAGCAGTCGAGTGGGTGATTGAGCAACAGTAACTCAAGCGTCATTTGCTGCGCTGTTTTCACCTTGGCCGAATCGGTCCGGATGATCGTGCCGTCCTTGACGGGCGTTTGGCAACCAGGAACCAACTTAGGTCCCATTACCACCGTTCCGTCGGGTTTCTTTTCTCCCACTTCTACCAAGCACATGCGGCAGGACGCGACGACGGACAAAGCCTCGTGCCAGCAGTAATGCGGGATCTCAACGCCAGCCCTACGAGCCGCGAGGATGCAATTGTCTTTTGCATCCGCATCGACTTCGATATCGTTAACGGTTACCTTTGCCACTTGTATCGTTTCCGGAATGGTATGGGTGGGATTGTTCTTAATGCGAGCCAGCCAAAGTTCGGCTTTCGCTCTTTCGACCGCTTTGGATGTACTCTTCAAATTCACTGCGGAACTTGTGGATCGCTGTCTTCATTGGCCAAGCGGCTCCGTCCGCCAAACCACAGATTGTAGTTCCTGGGATGGTTCCGATCGACGAAGAGATCTCAAGCAAAACATCGATGTCGCTCAGCTTGCCTCGCCCATCTCGAATGCGCTCAAGTATCTTGGTCGACCAAGCGGTCCCTTCGCGACAAGGGGTGCATTGGCCACACGACTCGTGGGCAAAAAATCGGCAAGCGTTGTAGAGTACGTCGATCATGCTCGTATGGTCGTCAATCACGATAACGGCTGCGGTGCCTAGACCCAAACATCCAACGCTACCTGGGCCTGCGAAATCGAGGGGCGTGTCGAGTTCCTTTTCGCTCATGAATCCCATGCTGATTCCGCCTGGCACAACCGCTTTAGCTTTGCGACCTTTCCAAACTCCTCCGCCGTGCTTGTCGATCAAATCACGCGCCGAAATACCCATGGGCAATTCGACCAGACCAGGCTTATTGACGTGTCCACTAATGCAATAGAGCTTGGGACCATACGAGCCGGCATCACGAGGGTTTTTGGGATCCTTTGGAATGCCCATCGTCATAAACCAACTGGCCCCCCGATTGATTATGTGCGGAATACAAGCCATCGTCTCTACGTTATTTACGACGGTCGGCCGGCGAAACGCCCCTTCGATTGCAGGAAACGGAGGCTTGATTCGTGGCCAAGCACGCTTGCCCTCGAGGCTTTCGATGAGTCCCGTCTCTTCACCACAAATGTAAGCACACGCACCGCGATGCAAGTGGACATCCAAGTCATATCCGGAGCCCAGTATGTTCTTACCCAGCAAGTTATTGTCGTACATCTCATCGATCGCGTCCTTGAGTACTCGATAGCATCGCCCGTACTCATACCTCAGGTAGAAATAGGCTGTCGTCGTTCGCGTCGCAAAACTACTGATGACGATCCCTTCGAGGACTTGATGCGGGTCTTGTTCGATCAATACGCGATTGTTGAAAGTGCCTGGTTCGCTTTCATCTCCGTTGATGCAAAGGTAAATAGGTCCGTTGAGTTCCTTGGGCAGGAAAGTCCACTTGAGACCGGTTGGAAATCCGGCTCCGCCACGTCCACGTAATCCGGAGGCTTTTACAACATCAATGACTTCCGTGTTCTTCATGGCCAAAGCTATGGCAAGTGCGGAATAGCCTCCATCCGCTTTGTAGGTTGCTAGCTTGTGGCTATTCGGTTTACCCTGCCTGGCGAGCAGGACGGGTTTAAATTCTTCATTGCTCATGCTCGACCTCGTAATTGCTTATCCACATCGTCTGCCGTGACACACAAGCTCAACTCATCGTTGATCAACATGCAGGGAGCACCATCGCAGGCACCTAGGCATTCGGCCAACTCCAAGGTCAATTCGCCATCTGCCGTCGTTTGCCCAGGTTGTATCCCCCATCGCTCGCACAATTCGGCAAGCAATTCCTCTCCACCACGCAACATGCAAGGTAGCGATCGACAAATCCAAACACGTTTCTTTCCTAGCGGATCTTCTTCGGTTCGAAAGAATCCATAAAACGAAAGCGTGTCGTTGACCTGGGCAGGCGACAGTTCCAGGATATCAGCAATCTCTTTGATCGCCTTTCGACTTACGCAGCCATTTTCTTCTTGGACAACGTGCAATGCCGGCAGAGTGACCGCTTGTTTGCTTGGGTAGCGACCGAGGTGGTCCTCGATCACTTTCTTGGCATTGCTACTCAATTCACTCATCGATCCAGCTCCGCAGCGATGATGTTAATACTACCGAGAACAGCCACAACGTCGCTCAACATGCAGCCTCGTATCAGTTTCGGAAACAACGCAAAGTGCAATAGAGACGGGGGACGTGTTCTAGCCCGATAAGCCCGAAAGGATCCATCGCCAACAATGTAATAACCAAGTTCGCCATTCGGCGATTCGGTCGCAGCATAAATCGATTCTTTGGGAGCCTGCATCTGCCGATTGGGCATGATGCTCTCAAAATGATGTATCAACCCTTCAATACTTCGGTAGACTTCTGTCTTGTCCGGCATTCCGGTCTTGCCAGTATCCGTAGCGAAAATTGGACCCTTCGGCAATTTATCGATCGCTTGTTGGATGATCTTGACACTTTCAAGCATCTCCATCATTCGCACTTGAAATCGAGCATAGCAATCTCCACCTTGGCTCGCGCAGACATCAAAATCAAAATCATCGTATGCAAGATAAGGCTCATCGCGGCGAAGATCGCGAGTGACTCCGCTGGCTCGGGCAATAGGCCCAGTCGCTCCGCCCGCAATCGCTTCTTCGCGAGAAAGTACTCCGACATCGCGAGTGCGCTCAACGAAGATTCGATTCTTCATCACTAAACCGCTAAAGTCGCGATAGACCTTTGGGAAGTTTCGGACAAAATCGCGAACCATATTGACCCAGTCGTCGGTCACGTCATAAAGCAACCCACCGACGCGAGTGTAGGAAGTATGAAATCGCTGCCCCGATGCCCGTTCGCAAATCTCGTAAATCGTCTCGCGCGCATTGAGCGCATACATGAATGCAGTCGCACCTCCAAGATCCAGTACACAAGCGCCCAAACATAGTAAATGATCGTGCATACGCATCAATTCGGCAAAGATCGTCCGAATGTAGATGCATCGTGGCGTAAGCTCAATTCCAAGCAACTTTTCAACCGCATGATGCCACGCGATTTCATTGGCCAAGGGCGAAATATAATTCATTCGGTCGACAATAGTGACGTACTGGTTAAAGTCCAATACTTCACCTAGTTTTTCGAATCCGCTGTGCAAAAATCCAATATCGGGCTCCGCATCGACTACTATTTCGCCATCGAGCTGCAGCACCAAACGCAGCGTCGTATGTGTGGCCGGATGCTGCGGTCCGAAATTGAGCGTCCACAGCCCTTCGCGTTTATTGGCGTCAAGGTCAGGGCTTTCGAGGAGTTCTAAAGGCATGCTGAAAAACGTCTCCTAGCTTTCCGCTCGTGTGATGACTGGAAAATTATGACGCTCGCCTCTTCCTTTGACGGGGTAGTCTTTTCGCAATGGAAAAGACTGAAACTCCTGCGGCAACAACAAGCGTTTGAAGTTGGGATGGCCTGTGAATAGGATACCGTACATGTCGTAGACTTCACGCTCAAGCCAATCGGCACCAAACCAAACCGACGTCGCCGAAGGGATCGTTAAGTTAGGTTCGTTCAAGTAAATCTTTGCTATTAATCGAAGGCCTGTATCGACGTTGAGCAAGCAATAGACGACCTCAAAGCGATCGTTCACATTGCCGTACTCAAGCAAATCGACTGCGGTCAAATCTGTCAATTGATCAAACCCAACTGCTTTGAATGCGATCAGGCATTTCAAGAGATCTCCAGCCGGACAAATCACTCGGGTTTGGTTTCTAAACTGAGACCAATCGAGCGCGACCCAAGGAAGCAACTCTGCGAGTCGCGTTTGCACGGCCTCAATTTCGCCTGTTGCAGAGTTGGTGGATTCGTTTGGCATTTTCGGACGCATCTAATGGGGATGGACAATAATCTTGGAAATCAGCAAGACTTAATGAATTGGATCGTATTTGGGATCTTCGAACTTGAACCCGTTGCGCTCGCGGATTCGCAACAACTCATCCTCGTCGTATCGACTCGGCCCCTCCGGAAGAATGCGCAGCTTGAATTCGCGTGCGTTCACCGTACCGCCCGATTGGATCTTTTCCTGGAGGTCAATAATCGAGCGAATCAATTGCTCAGGTCTCGGCGGGCATCCAGGGACATAAACGTCCACCGGCATGAACCGATCAATCCCTTGAACCACTGCGTAGGTATCGAAAACACCACCTGTACAGGCACAGGCACCCATCGAGATGCACCACTTCGGCTCAGGCATTTGCAACCAAATCCGCTGTAGCACCGGCAGCATCTTCATCACAACGCGACCTGCGACGATCATAAGATCGCATTGACGCGGCGAAAAACGCATGACTTCGCAACCGAATCGAGCGAGGTCATGCTTGCTTGCAGCCGTACTCATCAGTTCTATGCCGCAGCAAGCTGTCGCAAAGGGCATGGGCCAAAGACTGTTTGCACGAGCCCATGAGGCTGCAGCATCCAACTTGGTCAAGAATATATTGTCACCGAGCTGCTTGTTTATTTCCGTCGCCAATCAAATACCCCTTTGCGATAAGCGACCATATAGGCAAGGGCCAAGGTTGCTATCAAAACGAAAAGGACCTCAAGAACTGCAGGGCGGAAGATTTTTGGGACACCGTCCGGGGCAAGTAACGAAACGGCCCAAGGATACATGAACAGCAGTTCAACATCGAACACCAAGAACAGAATCGCTATCAAATAGAACTTGACGTCAAAAGGCTTGCGAGTATCCCCGATAGGGTCCATTCCCGACTCGTAAGGTGCTCCTTTTACACGCGTTCGCTTGCGAGGAGCAACAATGTGGGGGAGCAACAACGAGACAGCAGCAAAGCCGATGACGGCTATCAAATAAATAAATATTGGTAAATAATTCGCCACGGCCAAATCCTGCGGACGGCAATTTTGTGAAACGTTTCACAACGATGGTTCGTTATTGTAGAGAGCAGCGGTCCTTTGTCACCCGCAGATTGAAAGTATTCCCGCGTCAGCCGCTACGCGCCTATGTGGTATCCGATTTAACCTGTACCTGGTAACTTCGGTTGAATGGCATAGTATAAAATTGATTACTAATTGAATAAAACTCCGAAAATGAGCCACGCATCCAATTCATTTCAATGGGATGACCCCTTCGTCCTAGAGGATATGCTCACTGATGAAGAAAAGATGATTCGTGACATTGCGCGTACTTATGCGCAAGGTAAATTAATGCCCCGTATTATTAAGGCCTATGCCGAAGAAATCACCGACCGAGAGATCTTCAATGAAATGGGCGAGCTGGGGCTGATAGGCGCAACCTTAGACGCAGCATACGGCGGAGCAGGCGCATCCTATGTCGCCTACGGTCTAATTGCGCGCGAAGTAGAACGGGTCGATAGCGGTTATCGATCGATGATGAGCGTGCAATCGTCGCTGGTAATTCATCCGATCGATGCTTTTGGCTCTGAAACACAAAAACAAAAGTATCTACGAAAACTTGTAGCGGGCGAGTGGGTCGGTTGCTTTGGACTCACCGAACCCGATGCGGGTTCCGATCCTGGTGCCATGCGTTCTGTCGCCAAAAAAATCGATGGTGGTTACCGACTTATGGGCACCAAGATGTGGATTTCCAATTCACCAATCGCCGATGTTTTTGTGGTCTGGGCAAAATCCGACGCGCATGATGGTGCCATCAAGGGCTTTGTATTGGAAAAAGGCATGAAGGGATTATCCGCACCAAAAATCCATGGAAAATTATCCCTTCGTGCCTCAATCACCGGTGAAATCATTATGGATGGCGTCGAGGTCAGCGAGGACCAATTATTGCCGAAGGCATCGGGTCTTAAAGGGCCGTTTTCGTGTTTGAACCGTGCCCGTTATGGGATTTCATGGGGCACAATGGGGGCCGCAGAGGATTGTTGGTTCCGCGCCCGCCAATATGGTTTAGACCGCATCCAATTCAATCGACCGCTGGCTCAGACCCAATTGTTTCAGAAAAAACTAGCGGACATGCAAACAGAAATAACGCTAGGGCTTTTGGCTTCATTGCGGGTCGGACGTCTGCTGGATGCAAATAAAATGGCTCCCGAAATGATCTCGATCATAAAACGCAATAATTGCGCGAAAGCCCTCCACATTGCCCGCATGGCGCGTGACATGCATGGCGGCAACGGTATTCACGAAGAATATCATGTTATGCGACATTCGCAAAATCTTGAGTCCGTCAATACCTATGAAGGCACCGAAGATGTGCATTCGCTTATCCTTGGCCGTGCCCAAACCGGACTTCAAGCCTTTGGGATCTAGTCGAACGACACTTCAGCTTCCGCAAGCCCTTCCGCCAAGGTAGTCTTGCTAATTTTCCAGGAAAACAAACTCATTCCCAAGGATTTTATTGGCCTTCTCTCGCTGAATTGAGGGCAGATGCGAGAAGACTTCGTTTCTCGCTGCGGTACGAATCCGACGAATTTCGTTGCTAACTTTGGACTTCAAGGCTTCGACTTTTTTTTCCAATAGAGGCTTCTGGGAATTGTCAACACCAAGAATTTTTCCGAGATACCCGTCTACCAGCGAACCGATAACACCAACCCGTTCGATCTCAACACGATATGCTAATTGTGGTAGTCTAGATTTTTGTTCAATCGTAAAAACTCCGTCAACTTGTTTCTGTAGTTCATTTTTGATTAGCTCCCGCTCACGACTACCTCGCACCTGAAACTCTGCTAGAGGCAACGGACCTTTTGCGTTTTTATGCATGCCCTCGATGGAGATACGTTGTTCTGAGGTTAACCGGAGTTCTTTTGCGATAGAACCATTCAATGCCAACCCGGCAACAGCAACGAGAGAAGCTGGATCAGGAATTGATGCAATTTTTCCTGAATCGATTTTTGTTCTATGCTCCTTGCGTGCCGCACTCATGTCCTCGCGAAACCGGAATGGGTCACCCAACGTCTGTTTCGCTTCCTCTTGTTGCGAACCGGTTAATTCGCGAATGACCTCGTCGATTGCAGCATACTTCAAATCCCAAATCGCTTTTTCAGATCGCTTTTCAACAGCTTCAGCTACAGTCCTTAGTTCAGTTTTTTGATTTGCGTCAACCCCAATGTCTTTCCCTAGAAACCCATTCGATAACGATTCTCCAAGCCCTATTCTCGAACGCTCAATTTGATAGACAATCTGCGTCAGTCTATCCAATTGGATGGGGTCAATTGTTTCATCGAGTATTACCTCGTAACTTGCTCTCTTAGTCGCAAACTGCAATTTAAGCTCATCAAGACCACGTTTAGGCCCCGCACCTCCTTTCAATCGAATAGCCGACAGGGATCCGCCATTCTCTCTTAAAAGTGCTTTGATTGTATCTCGCTGCTCATCGTCTAATCCGAGCTCATCGGCGACCGATTTGTTGGCGAGGAAATACGCTATCGACATCTTCTTGTCTGGGTCTGGAATACTGTAGCCCATTGCAACCTGCCCAAGCAGTGTAGATGCATTGCCAAAATGAATTCCGAGGATGAACGGCAACGCCGCTATTACCATGAGTACACTACGCATGCTTACGATCCCTGCAATGACGGTTCTTCTACATAACAACACAGCTCGGATTGCTGGCAAATCAGGCGATGGGTGACCAAAATTCAAAAGGCCCATCACTATCCAGAGTCCAAACCGGCTGATCTACACAAGCTCCTGGATCGACTTCATCCGTGTTTCCAGCGTTGACGCAAAAGAACTCTTTATCAACCGCGCAATCATTGTATTTTTCCTCCGAACGAATAGGACTCTCATTTGCTTCCTCCGAATGTATTGTCAGATTCAATAATTCAATTCACATTTTAAAGCTAGCGGTCGTGTTTGCAAAAAACAACTAGTAAGACAGGTCGATTCTAGACAAAAATTCGATTTTTTTACGCGCCAGAACGGCTTGGCTCCTGACGATTTTCCTAACGCAAATGTCGTGGTTTCTTGAGCCAGGGTATGGTAAGTTCAAGGGTTCGCAGACTCAGTCTCCCCATCAACGTGCTTCAGGCCTTTGGAACTTCGGACGTGTACATCGTCAAACCGCTACATGGTGTGCGTGTCCTTGAGCTAGCCCGTATTTTGGCTGGGCCTTGGTGCGGGCAAATACTTGCCGACCTCGGGGCTGAGGTGATCAAGGTCGAACGCCCTGGGACTGGCGACGACACTCGACTTTGGGGGCCCCCTTTTATCACCGGCGCCAAGGGTGAAGCATGGGGCGCGGCCTATTTCCACGCAACCAATCGTGGCAAGAAATCGGTTTGCATTGATTTTACGACGTCTATCGGACAGTCGGTTATTACTGCATTGGCTTCTGAGGCGGATGTGCTCATCGAGAATTTTAAAGTGGGTGATTTGAGTCGGTATGGCTTGAACTATGTGACACTTAAGAAGATCAATCCACGTTTGATCTATGCTTCGATTACTGGATTTGGCCAAGACGGGCCCTACGCTAAACGGGCGGGCTACGACTCTATTCTCCAAGGCATGTCGGGCCTAATGGATATTACCGGTGAACCTGACGGTCAACCTCAAAAGGTTGGTGTGGCGGTCGTCGATCTATTCACAGGCGTTTATACGTCGACGGCCATCTTGGCGGCGCTGGTTCGCCGCTATTCAACAGGCACGGGCGCCTACATTGACATGGCGCTTTATGATGTTGCAACATCCATGCTGGCCAATCAGGGCATGAACTATTTAGCCTCGGGTATTTCACCGACACGTCTTGGCAACGCCCATCCCAATATTGCGCCCTATCAAGTTTTTGCGGTCAAGGACGGATTTATCATTATTGCGGTTGGCAATGATCGCCAATTCCAAGCTTTTTGTGATGCTTTGGGGGCGGAAGTCTGTGTCGTTGATCCTGAGTTTCAAACGAATGCCTTACGGGTCAAATCGCGTGAGCGGTTAACCGAAATCCTTAGTCCCTATCTATTGAATTGGAACCGATCGGATCTTTTGGCAGAACTGGAGACAATCGGCGTGCCTGCGGGGCCCATCAACCGAGTCGAAGATGTCTTTGCTGATCCGCAAATCACCCATCGAACCCTATGCCGAGAATTAGTCGGCGACGACGGTGCGGTTGTGAAAACCATTGCCTCACCGATCGTGATCGATGGTGTGCGACAATCCAGTGATCAGGCCAGTCCGAAACTGGGCTCTTCTAGCCCTGAATTCACGACCCCTAAACCCCATCGAGATACATAGATGAGCCAAAACCAATCGCCACGTACTGGCGGGCAAATCCTTGTTGACCAATTGGTGATTCAAGGAGTAGAACGTATTTCATGCGTGCCAGGAGAGAGTTTTCTGGCCGCACTGGATGCCATGCTTGACGTCGATATCGATGTGCTCATTTGCCGTCACGAGGGGGGCGCGGCCATGATGGCCGAGGCCTACGGAAAACTAACGGGTAAACCTGGAATTTGTTTTGTTACCCGCGGCCCGGGGGCAACCAATGCTGCCCATGGTGTTCACATTGCCGCCCATGATTCCACCCCTATGATCTTGTTTGTTGGTCAGGCCCAGCGAGGTACCTTGGGCCGCGAAGGCTTCCAAGAAGTCGATTATAAACATTTCTTTCGAGATATGGCCAAATGGGTAGTTGAAATCGATCGTGCAGAACGTATTCCTGAGCTGATAGCGCGAGCCTTTCGCATGGCGAACCAAGGCCGCCCCGGCCCCGTTGTCGTGTCCCTGCCCGAAGATATGTTGACCGAGATTGCATCGTGTGTTGATGCGCCAAAAGTCCTCCCCATTGCCACCGCGCCGTGCGAAAATGACCTGTTGGTATTAAAGACACTCCTATTGGATGCGAAATCACCGCTGGTTATTTTGGGTGGCTCTCTCTGGGATGAGGCGGGCTATGACGCGATCCATGAATTTGCCTCGCAGTTTAAGTTGCCTGTGGCGACTTCGTTTCGTCGCACCCACTTGTTCAACGCCTACCATCCGTCCTTCGTAGGCGATATGGGCTTCGGTATCAATCCAGCCCTTGCAAAACGCGCCAAAGAAGCCGATCTGATACTCATGATCGGGGCGAGGCTGAGCGAGGTTCCATCATCATCCTACACCTTGTTGGACATTCCAAAACCCAAACAAACACTTATTCACGTCTATCCGGATCCAGCTGAAATTGGCCGTGTCTATCAACCGGATCTTGGTATAGTGGCCTCGCCTAATGCGATGACCAAGGCATTAAAGAGCCTTGCGCCGCCGCATAAGATAACATGGGTTGAACAGACAAAAAAAGCGCATCAGGACTATTTGGATTGGACTGAAATTCCCAAATCGAACCCCGGTGATTTCCAATACGGCGAAGTCATCGTATGGTTGCGCAACCGCATGCCGTCGAATACCATCGTGTGCAACGGCGCGGGAAATTACTCAATTTGGCTGCACCGTTATTGGCGTCATCAACGCTTGGGAACACAATTGGCCCCCACCACTGGCTCGGTTGGCTACAGCGTGCCTGTGGGTGTTATGGCCAAGCGTCAATTTCCATGTAAGCCCGTGATTGTATTTTCAGGCGATGGCTGCTTTCTAATGCAAGGGCAAGAATTTGCAGTCGCAATTCAGTTTGGCATTCACGTAATTATAATTATTATTGACAATGGTATGTACGGTACAATCCGCATGCACCAAGAACGAAATTACCCAGAGCGTGTCATTGGCACCGACTTGAAAAACCCAGACTTCGCTGCTCTAGCTCGCGCCTATGGCGGACATGGGGAAACAGTGCATGAAACCTGTGAATTTGCGCCCGCATTCGAACGCGCCTTAGCTTGCGGTAAACCCGCTATTATCCATTGTTTTCTTGACCCCCAAGCCATAACTCCAACCAAAACCATGGATCAGATCACACGCGGGGAATAGCAGTGATCGCATGGGTGTCACCATCGAAAGAGATTTTTCATGATCCAAGTTCCTAACTCTGCATTCGAACCACTTTCCACCCACATGCGAGTCCGTTTCGGATTGGTCTTTCTTTTACTCCTATCGGGAGCCAAGCCAACCTATGGAGACGAGCCATCTACGCTCAAAAAAAAGCCTAACATTGTTTATTTGCTCTGCGATGATTTGGGTGTTGGCGACTTGAAGGCATTCAACACAGAAAGCAAGATTCCAACACCCGCGTTGGATCGGTTGGCTGCACAAGGTTTGCGATTGACCGATGCGCATTCGGGATCGGCGGTCTGTACACCGACTCGCTACGGCATTATTTGTGGACGGTATGCTTGGCGAACCAAATTGCAGAATGGTGTCCTTGGCGGACTCAGCCCAAGCTTGATCGCTCCTAATCAATCTACGGTCCCAAAGTTCTTAAAAGAGAATGGTTATCATTCCGCCTGCATCGGCAAATGGCACCTAGGGCTCGACTGGAAAAAGCAACAAGGAAAGAGCGTATCGGACCTTGCAATCGAAACTGCGGAACAAACGCGAAGCGTCGATTATAGCCAGCCGTTCGAAGCCGGACCGCTTCAAGCTGGATTCGATGAGTATTTCGGAATCAGCGCATCCCTGGACATGGTCCCTTATGTCTATCTTAAAGACGATGCCGTTACGGAAACGCCGTCCGTCGATAAATCGTTTGGTATGCGATCCGCCACGGACAAGAGCCAAACACGCCGTGGCCCTGGCTCTCCGGGCTTCACCGCCGAGGATGTGCTACCACGTCTGACGAGCGAAGCGATCGCCTACCTCGAACGGCGTTCGGCTAATCACCGCGACCAACCTTTTTTTCTGTACGTTCCGTTTGCTTCGCCTCATACACCGATCGCCCCTAACAAAGACTGGGAAGGAAAGAGCGGTCTGAATCCGTACGCCGATTTCATTATGCAACAAGACGAGTGCATCGGTCGAATTCTCATTGCGCTCGAAAAATGCAATCTGGACAAGGAAACAATCGTTTTTTTCACCAGCGACAATGGGTGTTCGCCTCAAGCGGATCTTCCAAAACTTCGCGAAATGGGACACGATCCCTGTCGACCTTTTCGCGGGCACAAAGCCGATATTTTTGAAGGAGGCCATCGTGTACCGATGATTGTGCGTTGGCCTGGTGTCATCACACCTAACACAACGGCAACGCAAACCGTTTGCTTAACGGACTTGTTCGCAACCGTTGCCGATTCGATAGGAGTTTCATCGCCTACCGATTCAGCTCCAGATAGTTTCAGTTGGGTTTCACTTTTCAAAAACCCCTCGGCTCCGCAGGTTCGGCCCTCGACGATCCATCATTCGATCAATGGTTCTTTTGCAATCCGGAAAGGACGCTATAAGCTTTGCTTTTGTCCTGACTCTGGAGGCTGGAGCGATCCCAAGCCCAAGGCAAAGGCGAACGTCGAAGATGGACTACAATTATTCGATTTGGAACAGGATCTTCAAGAAACCAAGAATCTTGCTAGCGATTTTCCAGAACTCGTTAAGGAACTTTCGTTGGAGATGGAACATTGCATCGAACAAGGTAGGAGCACACCAGGATCGAAACTGCACAATGACGTGCCTGTTCAACTCTGGAAATACACCCGACGTCTCAAGGCCCCTCATGAGGCCTCGATCGAATCCCTGCCCGATTTGCATTTGCTTGAACCAGCCTGGAACTCTAGCGTCGTGCATCGAGAAAGCAGCGTCTTGTTGCAACTCGAAAAGGAAGGGCCCATCGTAGCGAGACTTGCTTATCCAGCGAGCGAAATCTTGTCGATTGAGAACGCGAGCCGCAACAAAAAGTTCGATTTAGGCAAGGACTTTCAGTTGAGCGATGACAAGCGGAATCTTGTTTGGCTCGGCAAGTCATCGGTCGAAGCCATTACTGCGGAACAAATGTTCCCTCCGAAAGACGCACCCAACAGCTACAGGCATCGCGTTGGAAACCCAGACCAAAATCTGTTCTATGCTCCTGGTCGTTGGTTTCACGACCACGATTTTGAAGTGACCTACCGTCGAGCGGGATTCGAATCCTCCAAGCTAAAAGCAAAGAGTACCGTAACCGCGTCGCTCCAACATACATTGCAACTGCTCCGTTCAGCAACAACGATCAAAATAGGTGTCAGCGGTGATAGCATCTCGACTGGCTTAGACGCGTCGGGCACAACGCAAACGCCACCGAACCAACAGGGATATGCGGACTTGGTAGCGGCTCAGTTAATGAAGAGTTATGGCTGCGACGTACTGCTCAACAATCGGGCCGTGAGTGGCTGGAGCATTGCTAACGGAGTGCAGGATTTGGACGCAATGTTGGAGTCGGCACCGGACTTGCTGATCGTTGCGTACGGAATGAACGATGTTGGTCGTCGTGATCCAGTCTGGTTTGGCCAGCAGGCCAAATTAATTTACGATCGCGCCAAGGCGAAACGACCCAACGTTGAAATCATTTGGGTAGCCTCGATGCTTGGAAACAAGGAGTGGATGCATACGCCTCGCGAGATGTTTTTTAGCTATCGAGACGAGCTTTCCAAGTTGACTGGTCCCGATGCTGTCGTGGCGGATCTAACGTCGGTATGGCACGAGCTCTTAGAAAACAAGCATGATCTCGATTTGACGGGCAACGGATTAAATCATCCAAATGATTTTGGCCACAGGTTGTACGCACAAGCTATCCTGCAATTACTTTGAAAGGGTACGGCATGCAGCAACTACTTTTTCTCTCGCGATTGACGACCGAGCCATTGATACAAGTCGGGGGATGCGTAAGCAGCCGACCATGAATTGTGGCCGATATTCTCTAAGCTAGTAAAGCGAATCAATTGGCTGCCAGCTTGCTTGATCGCCTGGGCCAAAGCTTCGTTCGACTTAAACACTTGATCTTGGTCGCCGCAAAAGACCCAAATAGGGAGCGATTTGAGATTGTCCGCATCCTTTAGGTCACCGCGCCCGCAAATCGGAACCACGGCAGCAAACCGTTCGGGATGGTCGGCCGCCATTCGCCATGAGCCGGAGCCACCCATGCT
Organism: Pirellula staleyi DSM 6068; assembly: GCA_945900945.1. Classification (GTDB taxonomy): domain Bacteria; phylum Planctomycetota; class Planctomycetia; order Pirellulales; family Pirellulaceae; genus JBKCUI01. The sequence goes on along the minus strand of CAMDKL010000024.1, from coordinate 25,583 downwards.
CAGGCCCGTCAAATAGACAAGATTTTTATCGGCTCCGAATCTATCGATATTGGAATTGAGCAGTTCGATGAGACGAGCCTGCTGTGTGGCGCTGCTCCAATTATCTTCTTTGGGGCACTGCGGCGACAAAAGAATATAAGGCAGCTTTTCTCCTCGCGAAACCAACAATGGAGGCCCCCATTTTGCTACAACGCTCAGCGGGCCATCACTCTCGCCGCGACCGTGCAAGAAGAGCATCACGGGCAATAGTGAGCCAGGCTTGTAGTTCTCCGGCAGATAGAGCAGGTAGGGAACTTCAGCTGAATCGGAGGTTTTGAAACGCTGTTCGACTTGCTGACCCGGTGCGGGCTCCGCAGACAAAACGAAAGCGTCAGGCAGCCAGCATAGTAAGACTACGATCGTAAACCATGGAATCGATTTCATTTATTCTCTCGTAAAGTAGTGGAAGGATCGGGTTTGACTCAACACGCTCGCGTGTGACTCAGAGGTTGCCACCTTGGTTTACAATCGTCCAATCGATTGGAATTCCCCTTTTCTGCGCAGCTAACTGCATCGCTTTCCCTTGGAAAACGTAGTCGTGACAGCATCCTCCGGTCACAAGCAGTACCGATAGGTTCTTCTTTGCTGGCTTGGGAGTGGCATCTGCCGACGGCTGTTGGGCAAAAGACGGATTGGCTAGGAACAAAGCAAGTATCGCTGAACAGAAAATCATTCGAACCGAGGAATTTGAGTTCATCTGGTGGACCATCTTGGTTGACGGAGAAGGACAGTTGCGGAAAGCATTTTCAAGCCATTTGTCAGATGCCGCGAACGGTGTAGAAGCCGATATTGTACACCAGGCGAGCCACAGAAAGGGTTTCAGGAAGGATGTCCAAACGCAATTGGGTTAAGTAGAATTTCCCTCTGCGCTAGGTCATGGTTGTCGTTACCAAGCCGTTTAGGCTGCTTTCAATAGAAGTCTGAATCAAGGGCGCCAACAATGCAACCACAGAGTTAACTTCAAACTGATTTAACCGTAAACTGGCGAAACCATTGAACGATATCCGAAAACCCGAAGCGGACCCTTGGTATTCCAGCGGCCTTTCTTTTGAATGCACCCAATGTGGGAATTGCTGCAGCGGCCCCGAGGCCGGATACGTTTGGGTAACCAAAGACGAAGTACTCGCACTAGCTGCTGCGATCGGTATGTCCAATCGCTTGGAGGAGTTTGAGCATAAGTTCACACGCCAAGTTGGAACGCTGACGAGTTTGGTCGAGTATTCGGACGGCGACTGTATCTTCTTGGACCCAAAGTCGAGAACGTGCTCAGTATACGATTCCCGTCCAGCTCAATGCCGAACTTGGCCGTTCTGGAAAAGTATTGTAGCGACACCCAAAGCGTGGTTGCGAGCAGCCAAGAATTGTCCAGGTTGCAATCAAGGTCGCCTGTACAATCTCAGTGAAATCAAGACCAGCTTGGCGAAGGACAAGGGTAATTTTTAGAACGTTCGCCAAAAACGTGGGCGTTGCTCACGTAGGTCCGGCTGTCCTCAGCCGGACGTTGCAGAACGGACCCTATCTGGCAAAGTCAGCCTGAGGACAGGCTGACCTACGTGAGCTGCCTGAGGACAGGCTGAGCTTAGGGGTGGCGAAGTCGACCTAACGAAGATAGGTCGAACCCATGCTTCGATTCATTGCTGCAAGGACTCGTCGGCCGTTGGCTCCGCCCATTCCAATAGACTGCTGGTACGACCATCGCTTGGCTATCGACGTGGGCGCGGTAGACTCGCGTACCGTACGCCTCTGACGAGCTCGAGGCACTGGTGTTGAACTTGCGCTACTGTTCTGTCGGACCGCAATGTATTTCAACATTCCAAATAATCTCCCACGATTGGCGATCGATTCGAATAAAACGCTGACTTTGCGTTTTAGCCAGCGACGTTGTAATGGTTACCCTAGCATTGAAGACGGTCGAAGAGGAGCGGCCATTTCGCAGAATTGCAACTTTATAGAAAAAATTCTTGGTCGAACAATATTTCAGAAGCGCCTATTGGATGGTAAGCACGATTTTTCCGGATAAAATGCTTTGCTTCTGGACCGTATTGGCTTCTTGCAAGCGATGCGCTTGTGCGGTTTCGTTCAAGGGAAGAATGCGATCGATTTGTGCTTTGAGGATATCTGACGTCATCCAATGATTGATATCCGAAGCGCAAACTTGCTGCTGACTGGCTGTCGCCTTAAACATTGCGAACCCATGCAGCGAGCATCCCTTGACGTAGAACGGTCCGACAGGAAACGGGGGCCTTGCGTCCCGTCCGGCCATTAGAATCATACGTCCCTCTTCGCCCAGAGCACCGACCGCAAGTTCGAAATCTGGATCTCGGAGTGTTTCCCAAAACACATTCACACCATTGGGGGCGGCGTGTCGAATTTCCTCAGCCACATTTTTTTCATTGTAGTTAATGACATGATCAGCTCCCAATTCGCGGCATTTCACGAGCTTGGTTGGGTTGCCCGCGGTAGTGATCACGTTTGCACCGATCGCTTTGGCCATTTGAACGACCATGGAGCCCACTCCCCCTGTTCCGCCCCGAATAAAGATCGTCTCTCCTGGCTGCAGCATTGCATGCTGAAACAAACCCAAGTGCGCCGTAATTCCAACGAGTGCGATCGCTGCCATTTCCGCGTCGTCAACAAATTCAGGGGACGGGTAAAGCCATTTGGAATCGACCGCACAGAGTTCCGAAAATGTCCCTTGACGCCCCATTAAACCTTGATTGCTTCCCCAAACGCGTTGACCTAGAGAAAGATGCTTCACGCTGGAACCGACTGCAACGACTTCGCCCGCTAAATCGCAACCGGGTACATAAGGATTAGGTAGCGGCCAGTAGTTTGCCCCATTGCGAATGTAGGTGTCGATCGGGTTGACCGAAACCGCCCCCATTTTCACGATTACCTGGTCCGCACCACACACTGGTTCTGGCAAATCACCGAATTCGATCACATCCGGGGAGCCCGTCGTTCGAAAATAGGCAGCTTTCATTTCAAAAACCGATCGCTTTTCGTAGGAGTCAACAAGTCTATTTGCACCGGAGATGTAGTCATTGCGTTATAATAGTCGTAGTGTTGGTTCGCACCCCCTATTACCATTATGCACTTATTCATTAGACAACCGCAATCGAATTTGTTTTGCAATCCCACGTTCGCTTATTCGGTGATTCGATGGGCTCAGATCGGGCGTGCAATTTTTATCGGGTTCGTCTGCTCTCTCTGTTGGCCAAGTGAATTGCTGAGCCAAAAGTCCGAGGAAGATGCCGCGCACGTTACCGTTTCCATGTTGAACGGAACACCCGTTCTGGGATTGCTCGTCTCGGCGGATTCGGACAAGGTAATTATCCAAACGAAGGCTGGCGTGATTGAAAAATCGGCCAGAGACATAGGCCAAGTTAGTTTTGGCAACAAGATGGAGGCACAAACGCCACCCGTCGAGCTTTTTATGCTGGATGGCTCAAAGGCTTTCGGGAACAGACTAACGGGCAAGAGTAGTAGTGGCTGGCGATTGAAAGATTTATTGGGAAACGAAGTCGCAATTTCATCGAAGTCACTGAAAGCCGTTCGGCTCAAAGCCATTGCCCCTGAACTCGTCAAGACTTGGCAAAGTGCCATCTTGGAGACAAAGAATGCGGATGCTGTGATTGTCCTGCGTTCGGGAAATAGCCTTGACCGAATAAACGGGGTGATCCTTCAAGTGCAGGAAGAGAGTATTACCTTCGATCTCGATGGCCAGCAGATTGACATCCCGATCGAAAAACTAGTTGGGCTAGTTTGGTTCCAACGCGACCAGGAGCGGGTCAAGCCGACGATCGAAGTCAGTGCAACGGATCATTCCGTTTGGATGGCGGAATCGTTGACAATGAAGTCAAACGTTTTGGAATTGCGTACATCACTAGGCCAATCCGTTTCTATCCCATTGGTCCAAATTTCGAGAATCAACTACTCCACAGCCAATATTCGATGGCTCGCCGATGTTGAGTCATTGGAAGCGGTCGCTGAGAGGCAGATCGAATTCAAAACGCCTATCGCGAGCGTAGACAAGGCTTTCGCCCCGCGATTTGTTGTAAACGGCCTCGCCCCTTTGTCAACTTCGCTTGCGGCAGACAAAGACCTCTATTTTCCGAGCCCTGGCTATTACTTGTTTCGAGTTCCAGAGGGTTTTTCTTCACTGCAATGTCGAGTCGAACGTACGGATGACGGTTCGCAGAGAACGGATATTACCATCGAAGTATGGCAGGATGACCAGAAAATTTCTGAACAGCCACTTTCGTTCAACGTTGACTTCGCGGATCTTGCTATCCCACTTAAATCGGAAAAGAAAACGAAGCTCGCGGTCATTTGCAAATCGAAGCTGATGATAGGAACGGAAATCACATGGAAACAACCAAGGCTCAAACGATGACCAGAGCGAGACGAAATCATGTTGTATGGTCCCACGTTTTGCAATTCATTTTCCTTTTTCCTTGCTTGCCGTACTCGCTAGCGACGGGTTTCATTGCGATTTTCTGCGTTACGAATTCTGCAGATAGTGCCTTCGACTCCTCTGATGACAAAACCGAGACGGCCCCTAGTCCGAGCGATGCGGTTCTGGCGGCTCAACAGCAACGCGTTGATGCGATGCAACGAGCATCTCGCGCTACCGTGGCCGTATACGGGACAGATGGCCAGGGAGGCGGAAGCGGCGTCTGCATTTCGCCTGATGGATATGTGCTGACGAACTTCCATGTTTCAAGCCCGTTTGGTCATCGAATGCGGTGCGGACTTAATGATGGGAAAATGGTTGATGCAGTGGTAGCTGGGAGCGACCCGACCGGCGATTTGGCCGTATTAAAGATGGTCGGACGAACCGATTTCCCCGTTGCAGAGATTGGCGACAGTGACAAAGTTCGAACAGGTCAGTGGTGCTTCGCTGCCGGCAATCCATTTGTGCTGGCCACCAATCTCCAACCGACGATAACTTATGGTTTGATTAGCGGTGTTCGGCGCTACCAATACCCGAGCGGAACCATTCTCGAATACAGCGATTGCATTCAAACCGACGCGGCCATCAATCCAGGCAACTCCGGTGGGCCTCTTTTCAATATCCGAGGTGAGCTGATTGGGATCAATGGTCGCTGTTCGTTTGAGAAACGAGGGCGAGTGAATGTCGGTGTCGGATACGCTATTTCCATCAAACAAGCGATGAACTTTTTTGGACAGTTGCGTTCTGGACGAGTTGTGGACCACGCAACTTTAGGCTTCACAGTCACTACAGAAAGCAATGGCAAAGTTGCAGTGTCCAATATTCTGGAAAGCAGTGACGCGTACCGACGTGGTATTCGTTACGGCGATGAAATCCTGCGACTTGGGGACCGCGATGTTGCAACGACCAACCAGCTAAAGAACATCCTAGGTATCTACCCGGACCAATGGCGGATCCCGATTCGTTTCCGAAATGACAGTGGGGTGGTAGAGACGTACATTCGACTGCAAAACCTGCACTTGGCGAGCGAACTTGAGGAGATCATCAAAGGAGAATCGCCCCAGCAGAAGCTGCCACGCAAGCCGCCGGGTGGAAAGGATCCAGCTCCCGGCGACCCTGTTCCCAATGGCAAAGAAAAAACGGACGCGCCCCATCAACTCTTGCCTACTAAAAGAGATGCTGTCGATGACTTGTTTGTTGAGAAACGAGGGTACACAAACTACTATTTCAATCGCGTAGAACTGGATCGAATTCTTGGATTGCAGGCAGCTCGCGGCACATGGAAGGACAGTTCGGAATCTTGGAAGATTAGCGGCGAAATCCCAGGCGAAAATCTTGCCGTTGAGATGCTTTTGTCGGATGCAAGTCTAACGCTTCGGCTTGGGGATAAAACGGAAACGGTACATCCCCTGCAAGGCTGGCCGAAATGGATCAAGCAGCGATCGTCTATCGGTGCTGTGATGGGGATGCGAATTTGGCAACAGTGGAATCGCATTGGGCCGCGACTGATGGGTGAAGCCGTCTATCTGGGACGAAATCCAGTCGTCGGTCGCGAACTGCTCTTGGACGTCACTCGGATTACGGTGAGTGACTTTGATGTCATGGTTTACTCGTCGCCAGAAAGCGGTTTGATTGAAGTCATCGAAGTGTTTTCAGACAAGCAAACGGACCCTGTCGAATTGTTTTTTGAAAAGTACGAAACGGTTGACGGACGAGCGACCCCCAAAACTATTCGTTTGGCTTACGGTCTCGAATCGCAGTTCCTTGTCTCGATCCATCAAATGCAAAATAGTGAAATACCAGCGGGGACCGGGCTCTAATGCAACCAATGCTCACCCTGATTTTCGTCATTGCGTTAACGTTTCGTATCGCCACTACTTCTTCCTTTGCGACCGATTCAGGACTGGATGCCAACGTACTCATCAACAACGAAACACTCATCGCAACCAGTCAGGAAAAAGTGGTCAAGCTGTATGGTGCTGGCGGGGTGCGTGGCCTCGAGAGTTATCAAAGCGGAATCATCATTGATAACTCCGGCCACATTGTAACGAGTTGGAGCACGGTGCTCGATGTTGCAAAAGTGCGAGTCGTTACGTTCGATGGCCGTCGGTTGGATGCGACTATGGTAGGAATGGATCCGCAGAACGAACTAGCCATTCTCAAAGTAGATGACGCGGGTCTTGTCGGTTTTGACTTGTCACGAGCAGCACAGGCTTCCACAGGCCAGCGCATCTTTGCGATCAGTAACTTATTCGGAATTGCAGCAGGTAACGAATCATGCAGTGCACAAAAAGGGGTAATCATGGCATCGACTCCCCTCACAACCCGTCGCGGGAAAACAAAATCGCTCTACCAAGGTCGCGTCTATGTTTTGGATGCAATGACAAACAATCCGGGAGCTTCGGGTGGAGCTTTGATTGACCTGCAAGGTCGTTTAGTTGGAATACTAGGAAAAGAAATCCGGGATGAACAAGCTGGGATCTGGCTGAACTATGCGCTGCCGATGGATGTGGTGAAATCATCTGTCGAACGGATCCTGTCTGGCAATACGTCGGTTCAGGCTTTGGATCTCAAAGCCGTTGCACAACCACATCGCATCAATGATCTTGGCATCACTTTAATCCCTGATGTTTTGGCAAAAACGCCACCCTTTGTTGACCAAGTTCGCGAGGGATCGGTCGCGCACAGGTCTGGTATGCAAACCAATGATTTGATTCTGCTGTTGAATGACCAACGGGCCGACTCTCGCAAGAGTTTGGAAAAGATGCTTGCAACCATCAACCGTGCCGATTCCTTCTACGTGCTCGTCCAACGCGGACAAGAATTGATTCGAATCCATGTTCGACCTTAGACCTACGCATCCTTACCTCTTTAACAATTGTTCACTTCTCCTCTTCGCCCTTGATAAAGGGAGAGGGGGCCTGATGAAATCGCCGCCAATAGTTGAACTAACGGCTTCAATACAAGCCCGACGCGCAAGCGAGGGATGGTTTCGACCCCTCGCGTGCGCGTCGGGCTTGTATTTCCATCAGCCCAGCCGAGCGGTGAGGGTTTCTCTCTCACTTTTGATTTTCGCATCGTTTTTCGTTTCAAGCGAAATGCTCGCAGGCGACCCGCCGCTAGATGAACAAGAACAACAAGCTTTCCAGGCAGCCGCTGACTTCTCGCAGGATTGCGTGGTTCAGGTGGAAGCGTTCGGCGGTCAAGAGATTGTCAACAAACAATTCGTCGCGTCCGGGCCATCCACCGGTACGATTCTGACGCCAGACGGTTGGATTGTCACAAGCATCTTTCAATTTCGTGGCCAGCCTGCATCGATAACAGTCGTATTGCCCGATGAGCAGCGCAAGGCTGCAAAGCTTGTCGCTCGCGATCATAGTCGAGAACTCGCTCTGTTGAAAATCGACACTGACAAACCACTTAGAGCCGCGAACGCAAGCGATCGAGGCGCATGGCAGGTCGGGCAGTGGACGATTGCACTTGGTAAGACGTTTGATTTTAAGGTTGCTAGTCGCAGCGTTGGAATATTGAGTGCCCAAGGTCGCATTTGGAACAAGGCGATACAAACCGACGCCAAGATCTCACCGCAAAACTACGGGGGACCTCTGATTGACTTGAAAGGGAACGTAATGGGAATTCTCGTTCCAATCAATCCGGGAATTGTGACCGAGGGTGAAGTCGAACAATGGTACGATTCCGGCGTCGGATTCGCTGTGCCACTAACCGATATTCTCGAACGCTTGCCTCGCATGCAGCGAGGGGAGGATATCTTTTCTGGAAAGGCAGGTTTCCGAACACAGAGTCCTGACGAATTTGAACCTGAAATTGTATTAAGTGGAGTCACCCCGGGATCGCCAGCCGCCAAGTCTGGGATGCGAGCAGGGGACCGAATCGTTGGGGCTGGGCCAAATCGCGAAGGACTCAAAGCGGTTGCGATGCACTCGGAACTCAAACATGTGATGGGGACGCTTGACGCAGAGCAAACGATGTTTTTCGAGGTGGAACGCGAGGGAGCGAAGAAACAGTTTGAAGTGACACTCGTAAAGGAACTGCCAACGTATCGAGAGCCGTTTTTGGGCGTTGTAATTGATTCGAACAGTCCACCAGCTGCTCCGAAAGTGATTGCTATCCTGCCGAATTCCCCCGCTGCAAAAGCAGGAATTGAGGTGGGAGATTCCATTGTGAGTGTAGGCGAATTAACAATGGACGAAAAGACCCCGCTCGGCCCGCGACTTGCTTTCCTCGATTTCCGCGAACCGATTACTTTAAAATTAGACACAGACGGAACAACAAGAGAAGTTGTCGCTGCTTTGGAGACCCATCCAGAAAGCGACTTTGAATGGCCGATCGTAAAAGTCTCCGCTCCGGAAAACGCTGCGGAACCCAAAGGAGCAAAAGGGACCGTGCAATTGCCTTTAGGGGATGTCAAGAACAAAGCTTTCGCAATCGTTCCGTCGAGCTACTCCGATGCGATTCCCCACGGATTGTTGATCGTATTTGCCGAAGCAGGCGTCCAAGACCAAAAGCAATGGGCCGACGCTTGGGAACTTTTTGCCCGAGACAATCGATGGATCGTTGTCGTGAATCAGTCTGCGGACGAAAAAGCCTGGTCATTGGACGAAGTGGAAATTGGCGTCCGGCTTCGATCGTATGTTTCCGCCAATTACACGATCGATCGGCGACGCATTTGCGTTGGCGGAATTTCCTCCGGAATGTTACCTGGGCTGATTCTAGGGCTTCAAGGTGCCGAGACCTATCGAGGCATTTGGCTATGCAATGCCAAGATACCGGCACGAGCTCGTGTTCCAGCGACAGAACCGCTCAAGTCGATCAACTTCTTTATCAATGGGACCGATCCAACACTGAACACCTTTGTTTCGCAGGCTCAAAAAATTGGTTATAGCGTCGCCTTTCATGCAGAGGAGATGACGGCGGCCAAGATGCTCGACACGCAGGTGCTCGGCAAGCTGCAACGTTGGCTTCGCTTGCTGGAGGCCTACTGATGGCACCAAAACCCAAAGGCGAGGTCCATCGAAAATCGAAGTCTCCACAACAGGTTCCTCATAGCGAAATGGCCCGTATGCGTTGGATGGTTCTTGCCGTATCCCTTGGTCTTATGTTGTTTGCGATCGTTCTGCGTCTTCAACCATCGTTGTTATCCAAAGACACGGCGCTCGCTTCCGATTTGTTCGGCAAGGTGGGAATTGTTTTTATGTGCACTTGGCTCGCTTGGCCAGCGATTGAGATGCTTTGGCGGGCACCGAGTGGAATGGCACTTTTTATTGCGATCGTCTTTGCGGCGGGACTCTCTATTTACAACCGAAAGACGCTCTTCGTCACCGGCCCGTTCTTAGCAATTGCAGCAATTCTAGCAATCCTTTTGGGCTGGATCAGGAACCAGAAACGCTCGTAGTACCGGAATTTTCTGCGAGGACTTCGATGATCTTCTTGAATCGTTCGCTAACGTTCTTCAGGTGATTCTGTTTATGCACTCAGGGCGTTTTTCGACTCTGTCCATAATCGCATTCGATGTAAGCGTTCATCACAACCAGTGCAGTTTTAGTCAGCGCGGGCTTGATTCGCAGGGTAGTTTCTCCTTGTGGCAACATCGCTACCAACAGCGAACTTCATTCCAACGAGGCCACCATCACCCGATCTGTAAACGACACCAAGGCACTCCAGTGGCAGCAACGCTTTCGTAGCTTTGAGTCCAGCAACTTTTTCGTTCAGAAATTCTGCTCACTCCATCGCCTTTCCGTTCACGCGTTCCCATATTGGTCGCGACGCCTCAATCGGAACGCCAAGCCAAGCAATCCTGCAAAAATGCCGGTCGTGACCCAAAGTGGTTCTAGCTCCGAAATCACCATGACATGCCAGAGTCGCAGCGTATCTGCCCAACGCACGGTCCGATGACTTGCATCGGTTGCGACACGACCGAAACGCTTGCTATGGAACCGGCCAAACTGTTTCGGTTCCTCAACAAGTTCATGAAATACGTTTGCCCATGTTGTTCAGACTGTGGTGTGGTGAACGCTTACGGAATACTCGCGTGATTCGCGCGCAAGATTTAACTGGATTTTGCTAACTGAAAAAGCGAATCATGACGAATCTACCATGGGAACTCGACGCGATCTGGGCGGCGGTACGCCGAATTTGTTGCAAGCGAAATCCCAAACTCCTTTGGCCATCTACGACATGCGAGACTGTCTCAACCACCTCTTTAAGCGAGCGACAGTTCTCATTATACTGGGAGTTAGAGCATGGCGTGGAAACGGAAGTGGCCCCTGAGCTTCACGATCGGCGGTGGTGCGGGACCTAACACCCGTACAGGTGCCGATGTTCGGGCTATCTCAAGCTGAAACTTCTTTACGAGAGCCATGGAAATAGTTCTCGGTGTTTTGGCTAAAGAATCGATTCGCGGCAGTCCTTCCGTCGCTTCGCTTGACTACGAAGTTGTGGAGGACTCCCAACACGTGAAGCTTTCTCGGCGAGATACCGCCATCGTTGACTTGGCCAAATACGAGATGTTGTTTCGACGAAGCGTTGCCAGTGGTAGAATGAGTAGCGTTCATGCTTGAAACTCCTTTGGAATGGAATGGATACTCAGTCTATAGGAGTTTCTGGCTGGATTTTAGCGAACAGCGAATAGCGACAAATCGACCGCAAAAGTTTAGCTGGCAAACACAGCTCGACCCAACTTGTGATCGATGCCAATGCACTAGCCGTTTCAAACCCGTGAACGATTGCGAGAAACCTTCGCAGAACCGTCGTGAACATTGGAAATTCAATTGTTGAATCCGCCACCATTGCCTTTTGAAAATTCCGATGTCCGAATGAAGGGCTTTGCAGGACGCACGACGGTTGGCGCGGCCGTTGCATGGATTGATTCTGCGTTGCCCAATTTTCGCGACCTAGCCGTCGAAGAAATTTCTTTGTTTCACAGCGCAGGTAGGATTCTCGCTTGCGATGTCGCCAGCAATGTGAATGTGCCAGGATTTGCTCGTTCCATGATGGATGGTTTCGCGATTCGGGCTGAAGAGACTCATGGCGCGACCGCTTACAACGCATTGCCATTCCACGTTACAGGAACGTCTTTTCCCGGTACGCCGTTTTCGGGAATTGTGATGCCGGGGCAAGCAGTTCGCATCATGACCGGCGCACCGATGCCCGATGGTGCTGACTCTGTGATTCCGGTGGAGTACACGGAGTCTCAAGATCAGACCGTGCTTGTGATGGGAGAGTTGTCCGTAGGAAAGCACGTCGGGGCAATTGGTGAAGATGTGCGCAGTGGTTCGTTGGTGCTTGGCGCGGGCAGGTCACTCAGACCACAAGATATCGGTGTCCTGTCGTCCATCGGCTGCAGTTCGGTGCAGGTGATTCGACGACCGATTGTTCGGATCTTGATTACCGGCAATGAACTTCTCTCCGCTGGAACACGTCCGCGTGGTTTTCAGATCGCAGATGCCAACGGCCCTATGTTGCATGCGTTGGTGTCTCGTGATGGTGGTCTGTCCGTGATGCCCGGGATCGTCCCCGATGATCGTGAGTCCCTGATCGCAGCTCTGGCTGAACCGGCCGACATAGTACTTGTGTCAGGTGGATCGAGCGTTGGGCTTGAAGACCACGCACCGCGAGTTCTCGCGGACCACGGGACACTGGCGATTCACGGAATTGCGATGCGTCCTAGTGGTCCAGCGGGCATGGGTGTGTTCAATAAACACTTGGTCTTTTTGCTTCCTGGTAATCCGGTTTCCTGTCTTTGTGCGTATGATTTTTTCGCTGGACGGGCGATACGAGCGCTAGGTGGCAGGAACCAAGATTGGCCCTATAGACGGATTCAAGCAACGCTGACACGCAAGCTAATCTCAACGGTCGGGCGAGTTGACTATGCTCGTGTTAAGCTCGACGGTATCCACGTCGAACCGGTTGCAATCAGTGGCGCGTCGGTCCTGACTTCAACAACACAAGCCGACGGTTTCGTGATCATTCCTGCGGACAGCGAAGGCTACGCGGCACAGACCGAAGTGGAAGTACTAATGTATTGAGGCGTAGTTTGGATACCCCAGGCCTGAATTCTAGCTTGTCGGTTTGGGAATAGGAAGATTAAACCGCTTGGTCAACTGGGCTATTGGGAATACACTGCTGCATATGCGGCCACTGCTTCGACTATGGGGAAAAAAAAGGGGCGGACGAATGTCCGGCTGGTGGTTCGTGGGGTCGCTTGGAGAAGCGCTCTTTTTCGCCTCCTTTTTTCTTGTCGGCGTCATGTGCTTTACCACTCTGGTTGCTTGGCAATTCGTGTCGCCAACTACGGGAGTCCGAATTGGATACGGATTCTGGTTGCTGACGACGGTGACGGCGTCGTTTATCGTTATGGGCGCTGTGGGTTTTTGGTATCGGGTCCTCAAAGTCGCAACCAGCGATGAACACAGGGAGGTTATCGCTAAACATGGACTCGTATCTCGCCCCAACAAGCCACACAACAGAAACCTACTGCCACCTATGGTTCCGTTGCTAACTCCCTTTACGGACAGCCCTGGTGCGAAACTGGCATTTCGATTGCCTGGAGAATGGCCGGGGACAGGTGCTTTGATTTCTATCGGGCTATTTGCGATGGCCTGGAATGCGATGATGGTTGTCTTTTCCGTATTCGCTGTCGGCGGATTTTTGGAGGGCAAGGTTCAGATTCGACTTTTGATGCTCCTGATTCCTGGAATCTACGTGGGCTTGCGCGCTGGGCAGTTGTTCTTCAGGTCGTATGTTCAAGAAATCGGCATCGGCTCGACGACCGTGGAAATTGAAGATCTGCCCCTGGTACCGGGAAAGACCTACAAACTGCTTTTAGTCCAATACGGTCGCCTGATCATCAAGAAACTCTCAATTCGACTAGTATGCGAGGAGGAAAGCACCTATCATTTTGGTACCGACGTCAGGACGGAATGCGAGATTGTGCGGTCCCAAAATATCTTGGATCAAGGGCGTTCTAGAATCGATTGGGGGCGTCCGCTGGAACTGGAATGCCAGGTCACCCTTCCCCTCGATGCGATGCACTCGTTCCAAAGTTTACACAATGCAATTCACTGGAAAATTATCGTTGAAGGAGAGGCAAATCGATGGCCATCGTACTCCCGAAGTTTTCCCGTAGTCGTGTACCCACACGCTCGCAGCAATCCAGTCAGTCAGCCATTATGATCCGATTGCTTGGTCTGCAGCCGACCTACATGTCCCGTGATACTCTAGAGTTTGAGTATCGCGTATCGAATATTCAGCAAAACTCGATTTCTGCCGTGGAAGTCTCCGTGGTGTGGCTGACCGAGGGTAAAGGAACCGAAGATCTGGGAGTCCATTTCTTTCAACGCCTCACGGGCAATTCGCTTGCTGCGTCTGATTGGTCCATTCCGCAGCAGGTGCACGTCCCGCTCCCCGACTCTCCTCTTTCCTACGAGGGACGGTTGTTGAAGATCTCCTGGTGCGTTCGTGTACGATTCTATCTGAATGATGGCACGGAACTTGTTGCCCAACAGCCGTTCTATTTAGGGACGATTACCCGCGAAGTCTAATCCGCAAATCTTTCACGCAGGTCCGGCAATGCTCTTTTTCACGTAGGTCCGGCTGTCCTCAGCCGGACACAATGTGTTTAGAATCATTGAGGCTTAGGACTCGCATCGACAAGATCAATCGCTCGCTCCATAAGAATCTCCCCCGTCATTTCACCCAAGGAAGTTCGGCTGATGTATTCGTAACGAGGAAAACTTGCGAAATCGACTTTTGACAAGATGTATCCGAACGCATCGTTGGTCAGACCGAACAATAGATTGTGCTGACCTCGCATCTTTCGCTTCAGATAGAAACCAATATTTGGCAACGCCTCACCTGGAATTGTCAGAATCTGCGCGTTGCCTAAATTGACGACGTTGATGCGTGTTGTGATGCTGTGATTGGGATTGTGTGGATATTTCAGTGGCGACCCCTGAATGACCATCCAAAGAACCTCGTTGTCTACCGGAAAGGTCACGTCGACGGATGCACAAAGCAAGTTTGGGGCAGTCTGTACTGGCGCGTCGCGAACGATTCGAATGGCCTCATCGGCCATCGTGTTTCCAATGCGTAGGCATTCGTCCCAGGTGCGGTTGTCGTTCCAATATCCTCGCAAGGCATCCTTTGGTTTTTCGAGATTGCGATTGTCCGCTGTGACCATGCCCCCTTGTGCACCGTTCATGAACATTGCCATGCCGCCAGATTCCGCTTCCAATCGATCGCGTAGCGGCCCAATCAAATCCGGACTGACAATACCGAGTCTCGATCCAAGAACTTCGGGATGTATAGCGTAATTCACCAACGTCGCGATCTTGGTGCCGTCCGTCGCAATCGCCTGAATCACACTCATTCGCCGATCGTAAAGATCTGGGGCATAGTAGTTGTAGGCGATCTGGCCTTTTGCTTCGTCCGTAGCAACTTTTAATTGTGCTGAACGAAGATTTCCGATGGCTTCGTTGATCGCTTCCGCAGCATTTTTGCAGACAAGCTCCATGTACTTGAGATCGCCTGTATGGCCACCTTTTCCATCCGGAAATGCGTAACAATCGGGGGCACTATGAGTGTGAGACGAACCGATCAAAATGTTGGTCGCTGGAATCCTTGGCGTTTGGGCTCGGACTCGGTCGCACAGAACCGACGGGAAACCTAACAGATCCAAAGAAACGAAAGCGACGGTTGTCTGGCCGCTGCGAAATACAATTGCGCGTGCTTCGAGCTCGCCACGTTTTTCAGTCGCGGGTGCCGTCGGACCCATTCCCCCAGACACGGGCAAAAGCGGATTCGGCGTGATCACACGCCGTCCAACTCCCACCTGCAATTGCTCGCTGCGCACGTCGCTCTCAAGTACAATCAGAACCAACCCAAGCCACAAGGAAACGTGTTTTGAAAACATAGCCGTCGTTTCTAAAATTCAAACGAAACAAGGATTGAAACCCAAACTCAAGAAACAGCCGATTCTACCAAATTCGCCCAGACGATGCGTCGGTTAACAAATGCTCTCACGCACTACCCAATGGCGATTCCGATAAACCAATGCCTTTTGTTGCAAAATCGACCTTAAAATAGATGTCTTCGATCTCAAGTTTGCAATCGATGCAATCGATTGGAATCGCGATGGTCGATTTATGGAAATCGCTCAGCAGCCAAGTGCAATTGGATTGACGAAGCAAATTGTTCAACCCCGTAATCAGATTTCCAACAATCAAGTTGTGGTGATGCGTCGCCCCTGCCATGGCGAACATCTCGCCTCGATAGAACTCACTCTTGAAGGAGGCATTGCGCTCAAGGCACAAGTACTGCTCCGAGGTCAACATTGACTTAGGGACTCTAGCCATAGGATTCGCTTATGATTCCTGGTTTCCCAATGACGTGAGTTTTTGTTCCGTTCCTACGAATACCAAACAAATATTCTCGGCGACGAGTGCCGAGATTGCAAGTTCAGCTATCACAGCTTAGTTGATTCCAGCGTAAAGCAGCGCAACTCCTTGTCGTTTCGAACAAATAAACATCCGTCTGCAATGGCAGGGTAAGTCCAGAGCACACTGCGGCCTGAGGATGTGTTGGTTGGGTCAATTGCATGAAATCGTCCTGTCTCATCGTAGCCACTCGGAGTGAGTCTGGCAGAAATAAAGTCGCCGGTTTCACTCAGTAGCAGGTAGTTGCTGCCGTCTGCTTTGATAAGATACGCACTCGCATTGGACACGCCTCGCTCTCGATCCACTCCGGTCGTTGATAAAGCCGATTGCCACATTCGCGTACCATCGTTCTGCCGGACGCATATCAAAGCTCCACTCTTAAAGTCGGCTCCGTATATATACCCATCGTCAATGATGGCGGAAGTATTCGATAGGCCGAGCGATTTCTTCTCTTCGCCCTTCCACAATATTTTCGACTCTGCTGGACTCGCGGACAATTGGAACATGGCCGAGATTCCCTCTCCGGATGCAAACAAGTGATCCCCACTTAGGATCGGAGGTGCGACAGACATGCTGTAGTCCGGCTTGAATGGCTGCTCCCAGTAAATTTGACCGTTTATTGGATTGAGGCTCGAAATCTTCTCCGGACTCCAGATCAACAATTGCGAGACCCCACCGTGCGAGATCACGGACGGTGGGCAATAGCCAATTTCGTCACTGCTCAATGCCCGCCAAATTTCTTTTCCCGTTTTGCGGTCGAGCGAGACAACCAAACTTCCTTGGCCGCCAGCGAGGCATATGAGTTGATCGCCGATTGCCAACGGAACCGAAGCGTATCCCCACATTGGCTTTTCGGTTTTGTATTCCTCGGCAAGCTGCCGTTTCCAATTGAGTTCACCGCTTTCAGCGGAAAGGCAAAGCAAGTCCCCCTCCGCTCCGAGGGCAATGACGGTCCCGTCGACCACTACAGGAGCAGCTCTCGGCCCGCCGGGATAGGACAATGAGTATTTTCTTTCGTATGCATACGTCCACAAACTTGTTCCAGTCTTGGCATCGAGGCAAACGATTCTCTCCTTGCCGGTCAGTCGATCCCGGCTGCCGGGATTGTTGGTAATTTTTCCAGACTCGAGTTGGTAGTCGGTTATAAACACGCGGCCATTGGCAATGCTCGGGCCTGAGTATCCGTACCCGACGGGCTGCTTCCATTTCAGCTCAAGCCCCGACTTGGGAATCGGTTTCGAGATAAATTCCTTCGGCAATCGACCGTCCCGCATAGGACCGTTCCATTGGGGCCAATCTTGCCCGACAGAAGACGTCGAAAAAGCGAACAAACAAAGGCTTATTAACGAACAGGTTCGAATTGATATTTTGAATGTTGTCATGGCGTTACGATAAATGATGCGAAATATGCAGAACAGACCTTAAGCGACCGGCAAATTCGAATATACCAAAGTAGCAGGCACATTCCATGTCCCGTAGCTCCGTCTGCGGGGAATGGCTCTATAGTCGGCAATTGCTGATCGACATTTCCAGGATCGCCAACGCCCCTAGGGCTTCCAGCTTTTCCATGATGGAGATGACATCGCTGCTTTTCACCATCGCTCGAACAGCACACCATCCGCTGTCCTCCAAACTGGTTACCGTTGGAGATGTAAAGCCCGGTGTAACCGCTTCCGCTGCGGCCAGTTTCGCTCTCGGAACGTTGTATTCGAGCAACGAATAGTCTCGGGCTATCACGACCCCTTCTAAACGACGAACAATTCGATCCGCCGTAACGAGGTCACGGCAAGCTGGGCTTTGAACCAGGACCGTTTCGTAATGGCCTATCTCAGTCAGTATCCGCAACTGGTTTGCGGCCAAAGTACTCCCCGTTTCAACCAAGTCGACAATCGCATCGGCAACCCCCAACGAGATCATAACCTCAACCGAGCCGTTCAACTTCACCAAATGCACGGGCGCACCATGCTGTATAAGAAATCGTTCCGTGATGTTCGGAAAACTGGTGGCTACTCTTTTTCCTGCCAATTGACTCGGTCGTTCAATGTCCGAATGAGTCGGTACACAGATCGCTAGTTTACAGCGGCCAACACCTAGCTTCATGCGAACTTGGACTTCCGCATTCGCCTCCTGCACCAAATCGCTACCGGTAATACCCAAGTCGATTGCACCCTCGGCGCACAATGTCGGAATATCGTCCGTTCTAAGGAAAGTGATTTCGACTGGCATGCTGCTAACGCGCGCAAACAACGATCGATCTTGCCGACGAAAGTTGAGTCCTGCTTGCAATAGCAATTCCGTCGCTAGTTCACTGAGCCGCCCTTTGCTTGGGATGCCGATACGTAGATGATTTGTCACTGCACTCACGAAGCCTTCTCCTGTCCACGTCGACGTTTTTCTTCAAGACCCGAGACTCCCTCGCGTCGTTCCAGCTCGCTGCGCAGAGCATCTACACTAATGCCACGACTCGCCAAAAGCACCCAAAGATGAAAAACCACATCGCATGCTTCTCGCACAGTGTGTTGCACACCTGCTTCGCCCTCTTCGCCTGCCGCCTCAATCACTTCGCTGGCTTCCTCGAGGATCTTGCTCCCAATTTTTGGGATGCCACCCTGAAGAAGTTTTGTGGTATAAGAACCCTCGGGTAAATTGGAAACGCGATGATGGAGTTCCGCCATCAATCGATCAAAAATATCATCTGCCATTGGTTGAGCATTGCTGGGACCCGCTGAGCGAATCTCTCGTGCGGGCAATTGGAAGGAGTGATTGGAAACAACTTGCCAATGGTAAATCGCAATTGGCGTTTTGTCGATTCCAACCACTTCAAGCGGCGCTTTGGAAATCCCCTTCGGTAACCGAAGGCGTCACCCGCGACTTTCGATCGAAACGCCGGCGCAATTCATACCGCATAATGAGCATGTATCGCGAAACGGTGCTATGTCGCGATTGGCTGGGTTCGAAAACTTTTCCAAGTGGACCGGCGAGGATCGCTGGAAGCAATATTAGTTCGGCTATCACGCCCGCAACCAGGATCGTCAACATCAACCAACCAAACCTTTGCGTTGGCGTAAACGTACTAAATGCAAAGACCGACAATCCCAAACCACTGATACAAGCAGCCTGCAGTGTCGGAGTGGCACATCGTTTGTAGCAAGCGATAATGGCTTTGCGCCGATCTTTCAACTGATGTAGATCACCACGAAACCAAGAAAGGAAATGAATGGTGTCGTCCACCGCAACACCTAACGCAATACTTGCTGACATCATGGAACCGATATCGATCGGAATATTCAACCAACCCATCAAACCGAAAATCACCAAAACCGGCAATACGTTTGGAATCATTGCAACAATTCCCGCTCTAACGCTTCGAGAAACGAACATCATGAGCGGTGTAATTGTAATGAATGACCAGAATGTGCTTTCTACTAGACTTTGAAGCAAAGCTCGTTGAGCTTTGTATACGATCGGCACAACTCCCGTGTAAACAGAGGAAACCATTGCCTTCGGCGAATTCGCTTCGAGTGCTTGAAGATCGATGACTTTTCCGAGCGTGACTCCAAGCGTTCCAATTTCGGCTTCAGAAAAAGCACCGGTCAAAATTACCGCATCGAACTCGCTCAGCTTTTGCAATTGAACCAACGGCATCGAAGCTGGATCTTGTGATAGTCTTTGAACGTTGACTCGAGCCTTACCCAAAAGTGAGGAGAGTTCATCTGACTTCAATTTAGATACCGTTTCTTCTCCAACGGAGTCCGCTCGATTGATGATCGGATCCCAAATTACGATTCGTTTTCCTGTGAATTTCATATCACCGGTCCATGCGGCGATTTGCTTTAGTATCCTTACACGGTCACCGTGGGCATCAATGATCGGAGAAACAGCTGCTCGGAGCTCGTGCACAAATTGACCATAATCAACTCCTTGAAATGCTGCGACTCTCAGACTGATACGCCAAAGTTCGGCACCGGTAGCTTGATCAATTCTCAAGAACCCAGATTTGATGAATTCTTCGCGGTTACTCTCCAATGCCTTGTTGTATACCCGTCGCTCCATGTACTTTTTCAAACTTAGCCCCTG
The DNA here is from genome assembly GCA_945900945.1 of Pirellula staleyi DSM 6068. Classification (GTDB taxonomy): domain Bacteria; phylum Planctomycetota; class Planctomycetia; order Pirellulales; family Pirellulaceae; genus JBKCUI01. The sequence continues at coordinate 5,558 of CAMDKL010000024.1, read as the reverse complement.
GGAGGGCAAACTGGACGCAAAAGTTGCGGCCGACATGCTCCGTCCAACAATCTTCGATCCGTTTTCGCCAAATTGATCTCGAATGGAATCTTGGATTTGAACGATGGTTTCCATTCGCTCCAAAAAGGTTAGGCGTGTGGCATCCTCAAGTCCGGCGTTCTCGTCCGAATCGATTTGTCCTGAGCGAGTTTCCTCCGACTTTGCAACGCTATCCTTATCAAACTGAACCACAATTTCGAGAGGGACGAGCATTCCCAAATTCTTTTCAAGCCAGCGATAGTCTTTGAGAATTCGAGCCTGCGAATCAAAAAGCTCTAGCAAATCGATACTAGTCTTGGTTCGGGTCAAGCCAAAGCCAACCGTTAAGACGAAAAGAATACAAGCCGTCGCCACCCCAAAATGGTGCTTTACTATAAATGTCGCTACGCTGGCCCACCACTTTTCACTGTACGAGTCTTCGGTTGGCTGCGATCCCGTACTTCGAGCAAGCCCTTTTACCTCGTCAGGGACCTCCTCAACGACCCAGCGTTTCGCATAACGGATCAAATGCAATGCAGCAGGCAACAATAGAAAAAGAACTACGGTCAGAATCATCACCCCCGAAGCCGCGTAAATACCAAATTTCCGGATTGGGGTTAGCTCACTAGCGCAGAGCGACAAGAGACCAAGTGACGTCGTTGTCGAACCAAGGGTCGCTGGTTTCAGCGCATGTATGACTGCCCGTTCGGTCGCTCCCTTCAAGCCGCCGACCTGAACCGCATCCTTGTAATAGTTGACGAAATGGACAGCACCCGATATTGCTAGTACATACACCAAGGAAGGCATCGAAAGCACGATGGCATCAACCGTTTCGCCTGTCGCCCAAATCATCGCAAGCGAGGAAGCCGCACTTGTCACTGCACATCCAAAAACGATGAAGGTAAGGACAACGCTTCGAAGAGACCACCACGCCAGCCCGAGGCCAATCAGCCCAGAAAACCCTGCAAGCCGAACCAATGTGCGTTCGCCTTCCTCATCGATCGATATATTGTCGACAGGAGGGCCACCAAGATGCAGCTGCTCGTCAGGAATTCCGGCCTGCGCTATTAATCGACGAAGAACTCCCGGAGGAACATTCGGACGAAAAATACGCACTTGTCCGTGACCAAGGATTGGTTTTAACTTTACTGTCGTCTCAGGGTCCAGCGAAACTATTACACAAGTCTGACGCCCGTCCGGACCGAGTACTTGCCCCTTGAGCCGCTCAATCGCCTCAGAATACTCAAGCGGATGTGGTCCTGTCGTTAACTGCTCAATAAGCTGACGGCCTGTCGATACGCCCTTAAAATACTTTTTTGCTTCGACAAAATCGATATCGGTGGAGTCTGAATCTGGAGGTGCAACCAATGCCGCCAGTTTGGCTATTCGAGGGTCGTCCCCTTCAGCACCTAGTTCCGGGTTCTCCGCCAGCTTGCACCCCTCCCAACTCACCAAAATAAATTGGTCCGATGGGAAGTTCTTTCGAAACCAAGCTAGCTCAGCCGTCTCTGCAAACGACTTGGGAAGCCAGTCCTCCACCTTGTTCACATTGCTTTGGATGGCTTTGGCCGCTCCAAAAAAAGCGAACGGTACACACGCCAAGCTGGCGATGAGGATTAGCCATCCCCAACGGTCGTAAAACGTTTTTCCATCCAATGACGGTTGTTGCACTCTATAGCCTTTCGACTTCTTAGGCACGGGTATTCCGTTGCCTTGACTGCCATCGCGACTGATGTAAGCCATAGGAGTTTACTAGAACTCACTCGTTTTCGACAGTTTGAAAATCTGGGACTTCAAAAGAAACTGTGACTAGCTGTTCCGAAAAAGACCGTTGCGTAAGCTTTTCCATCGCACGATTCCCTCCGTTTTGCTAGCTTCAATATCCCTTCGAAGCCTACACTTAGGCTGGTCATCGACTTTTACTAGCATCCAATACTAGGAATTTGGTGCCGATTTCCCCGAAACTTGAACCGAATGCAACAGAAAGCTTTTCACAGCGGCCATAGCGAAAATTATCAAAATTCCGACAAGAAATGACTATGAGTCAGCTTTCCATAATTCAAAAGAGCGAGTATAGTTCAATGGTTGCTGGTTGTTGAAATTGAGTCTCAACAAAAACAGTGCCGTACCTATTTAGAAATTGGTATCGACCGACAGCCAGAAACAACGCGGTTTCACAATTACGAAATCTTTCCAGTCTGTGGTTCCATGATTACCGACTCGGTTCCCCTCCCAATCGAATTTTTGCAACCAGAATGCCACGGTACCATCGTTGAGATGTGCGGTCAGCCGTGTCAAATGCAGAGATTGGCGGAACTGGGGATCCACCAGGGGTGTAAAGTTCGCATGGTTTGCCGGGGTGAACCATGCCTGATCTGCATCGAGGGCAGACGCATCAGTTTAAGACTAGATGATTCCGCAGAAATTTTCGTTATCCCAACTGCTGGATAATGACTCTTCCGAATATTAGGTTGGATGAGCTCGGCCAAGGTGAGTCAGCCATTATCGTTGAAATTATTGGCGAGGATGTGGTTGCAAGCCGTTTGATGGAAATGGGGCTGATCGAAGAAGAGCCTATTTCGATGGTTGGACGCGCCCCCATGGGCGATCCCACTGAGTATGCGGTTCGTGGCTATAGAATTAGCTTGCGAAAAAACGAATCGACACGAGTCATTGTACGCAAGGAGTGCTGATGTTGCAGGCTGAATCGATTCAGAAATCTGTTCGCGTTGTCGCTTTCATAGGCAATCCAAACACGGGCAAGAGCAGTTTGTTCAATGCTCTTTGCGGTATGAACGCTCGGGTCGGCAACTATCCAGGTGTGACAGTCGAGCAAAAAGTTGGCCGGCTTTCCGGAACGACAAACCTGATTGACGTTATCGACTTGCCTGGAACCTATTCGCTTGCAGCACGTTCCGCAGACGAAGCAGTTGCTGTTAATGTTTTGTCCGGAGAATTGCCTCAACAAGCGAGGCCTGAGGTTGCGATCGTTATTCTCGATGCCGCTAATATCGAACGCAATTTCTACCTCTTCAGCCAAATATACGAGCTAGGGTTGCCCGTGATTGTGGTGCTGAACATGTGGGACCGAGTGACCAGCGAGGGACTGACTGTCGATGCCGAGTTGTTATCCCAACGCCTAGGTGTGCCTGTGGTTTGCACCTCGGCCAACAAGCGGCAAGGGATTGATCAACTAAGAAAGACCATCGAACACACGCTCAATGCTCCGGCCCCCATGCCACAGCCTGGGCAACTAGCTCGCACAATGTTTCCTGCTGCATTTCATCTCGAATCCAAGCTGCTCTCGGAATGGCTCGAAGCCAAAGGTCGCAAACCCTCGACCTCTCAAGTCGATCGGCTTTTGATTGATTCCGATGGGCATTTTCAAAAAACGCTTTGCCAGTCGGGTCTGTCCGATATTGCAGAGCGAATTGACGAAGCCAGAACGCGACTTCAGTCGGCGGGTTGCAAAGTTCCAATGTTTGAGACTAAAGCTCGATACGCATGGGTACGAAAACTAATCGACGGCGCGGTAGTACGACAAGAATCTCGCAGTGCGTCGCCAAGTGATCGGATCGATCGATGGTTGACACATCGTTGGGTTGGGATGCTCGTATTTGTCTTGATCATGTTTCTCGTTTTTCAATCGATTACGCTGTTTGCAAAATTACCGATGGACGGCATTCAATGGCTACAGGCACAAGCGAGTAGTGGAGTTGAAGCGGTTCTTAGCCCAGGCGCACTTCGCAGCTTGATCGTGGACGGCATTCTTGCGGGTGTCGGGGGCGTAATCGTTTTTCTTCCGCAGATTGCAATCCTTTTTTTGTTTATCGCAATTTTAGAAGACTGCGGCTACATGGCTCGCGCAGCCTTTGTCATGGACAAGATCATGACAACGGTAGGCTTGAGCGGGAAATCGTTCTTGCCATTGATGTCCTCGTTTGCATGCGCAGTTCCTGGAATCATGGCAACGCGAACAATCGAAAGCCGCAAAGACCGCATGGTCACGTTGCTCATTGCACCTCTGATGAGTTGTTCGGCCCGACTACCTGTCTATATCTTAATGGTCGCGGCCTTCGTTCCGGCAACAAGGTATGCGGGGGGCTGGATATCGCTGCAAGGCATGGTGCTGATGCTGATGCAATCGCTCGGTGCGTTGGTGGCGATTCCGGTCGCTTGGATTCTTAAAAAGTTTTTTTTCCCAGGAGAACCGGCAACTTTTTTGATGGAACTGCACAGCTACAAATGGCCTTCGCTCATCGTGATCTACCAACGGGTTTGGGAACGCTTGGTTGCATTTGTGGTTCGAGCGGGCACCTTGATTTTTTGCACTTCCATTTTGGTTTGGGCCGCAGCCTATTTCCCCGGTGACCACAGGTCGCTTGATCAATCCGTGGCAACGCTAGAACAATTGAATTCGACACGGGCTGAATGGATCAAAAATCAAGTGAGTCAACCACAAAGCGACGAGCGTTCAACGATGGAAGCATCTCTCGCAGAAAACCAAACAGCCATCGACGAAGCACAGGAGCAAGTCAATCGGCAGCGAAGCCAGTTGATTGAATCGAGCTTTTTAGGGAGTGTTGGGCATTATATCGAACCTGCCGTAAAACCGCTTGGTTGGGACTGGAAGATCGGAGTGGCTGTCATCGCATCCTTTCCAGCGCGTGAAGTGATCATCGCGACCCTGGGCACAATATACTCACTCGGTTCCGAACAAGATGAAGAAAGTCAAGGGCTTCAGAAACAGATGCAAATGGCCGAATGGCCGGACGGCAAGCTGGTTTTCAATTTGGCCACTGCACTTTCGATTATGGTGTTCTTTGCATTGTGTGCGCAGTGCTCTGCAACGTTGATGACGATTCGGCGGGAAACGAATTCATGGCGTTGGCCTATTTTTTCGTTCGCATACATGACAACCCTGGCATATATTGGGGCTTGGTTAACTTACCAATGCTTCCGTTATTGGAGCTAGAAAGCATGAACCTACAAACTTTTATTGCAATGCTAGTCGTTGCCATCTGCGCAGGTGTCGTCCTGCGATCATGGTTTTCCTTCTGGGTAGGCATCGTTCGTAAACCTGACCCAACCAAGATCTCTCAGTCAAGTTGCAGCGGTTGCGTAAACGGTTGTCAAAAAGCCAGCATCGGGCCTCGACTCGTTGAACTAAAGCGCGAAGGACCATGATGCCTTGCAAGCCGTCGACGCCGACATGGATGCTGCTCATTTGGGCGATCATGGCTACAAGCGGTTTTGTACAAAGCCAAACGCCTGAATTGGAACCGGTACGATTCGAAGATTTCTTCCACAATTGCAGTGGCAATTGCAGGCGTGGCAATTGCAGCAATTGCAGGGGCGCAATTGCAGGGGCCATCCATACATCAATTGCAGGGGCCATCCGTACATGTATTGTGCCGATTCCTGTATTTTGGTAGACTTTCAGCCTGTTCATTTCATTTCGATCCGGTTTGCAATTGCGGGAGGCTCTTATGGCTAGGCAGAATCGACGCGATATTTTCGACCCGAATGAGGTTGGAGCT
>CAMDKL010000023.1 GCA_945900945.1 Pirellula staleyi DSM 6068 | reverse complement strand
CTCACGAGACCCTTCGTCCGTTCGAATAGTAAACGACTGATCCTGTCCATCGCGGTTGACTAAAACTGCGTCGGTCTGTTCATCGTTCCAGCGATAGGAGTAGCCGACCCACTCCCCTTCTTGCTTCGTCAGAAATCGAGTCTCGACCCAACGCCGCGATTTTGGATTACCCTCCTCCATATCGAGCGCAAATGATTTGACTACGACCGTGCGGTCCGGAAATCGCCAGCCGCGACTCGACGTGAATTCGATGTAGGGACCATGGTTTTTGTCGTCGTGGGCGTCGAAGGGGATCGCCAAAAAGCGTTCTTTATGCGATCCGTCCGACCATAATGGCGAAATCACCGAATAGGGGATCGCACCCTCTGCCATACGATGTTCGGCCACCGACGCAAACAGGCCACTTGCACTTAACGTGCGAGGGAAATCGGAAGGCTCGGTGGCAGGCGGATCTTGCTCCAACGTATAGAGTCCACCTTCGCCTTGGCCGCGATGGTCCACAATCAGCAGTTCACCATTGTGATCCATGGCGAAAGCAGTGATATTTGCCGTCGTGTCAGCCAGTTCTTTTTGCCAGAGGATTTTCGTGCCGTCGTTATGGACTCCCCAAATCTTTCCGGTCGAATGGTCGCCGTAGACGTATGCCCCCCGCAATTCCGGTAGTAGTTGTCCGTAATACACGACTCCACCCGTCAGTGACCGTGATTCCGCGTGCGAATGTTCTACCGTCGGAAGCACGTGAGGTGTCGGTCCCAATTCACGATTTGCATTGAAACTGTGACTCCCTTCGAAGGCGCTCCAACCGTAATTCGCACCGCGCTGGAGTAGATACGCTTGCTCCCACAAATCCTGGCCATTATTGCCAACCCAAATATGCCCTGTTTTTGGATCGGTGGTTATTCTCCATGGGTTTCGAAGGCCGTATGCCCAAGTTTCTGGCCGAGCATCCTTTACATCGACGAACGGGTTGTCGTTGGGCACGGAATAAGCTCGCCCGTTGTCCGGGCGATCGAGGTCAATGCGCAGTACTTTGCTAAGCAGCGAATCGAGACGCTGCCCTGCTAAGTTCGTATCCGAATCCCCGGTTCCATCACCTGACGTCACGTAGAACATACCATCCAAGCCGAAGGTCATTGCGGCACCGTTGTGCCCATTCGATTCCCATTCGAGGATTCGCTTGACAGAATTCGGATCAAACGCATAAGGCGGCGTACGGCCGATTGTGTATCTAGTGATAAGCGACTTTCGCTCGCCCTGCGGACCTTCGACGCCGCCAACGTAGAAATATCCGTTCTCCGTAAACCTTGGGTGAAACGCCAGGCTATAAGCGAGTTCGAAATCCAGCAACGTTTGAGGTTCGCCTACTTCGGGATCTTCTGATGTTCGCAACAAGCGAGTAGGACCGTATGGGCGACTCTGATCAAGTATCAAAAAGCGTTTTGTCCCCGGTTCGTTTTCCACACATACGGGAAATGTTAAATTAAGCTTTGGATAAACTCGTTTCAAGCGATACGGGGGTCGAGGGTCGGGCGAACCGAAGACTTTCGACGACGTAAGCGGAGTGAGCTTTGGAATCGCATGTGGCTTCACAGCATGTCTTGGATTCGGACCAATGAACTTCAGCGGTGCATAATCCTCGTAGGTATGAAAATTGGGTGCTGGTTTACTGGACATTGGCGCATTGGTCGAAAGCTCAGTCTGGTCAAAGCCCACCGAATAGTCATAGCGACACAGCGCGAACTTCCAAGTCTCGCCATCCACCGGTCGACCACCGGATCGGAGAAAGTCGTTCCAAGGAATCTTTCCTTCGACACTCCAACCGGTGTCGCTGTCTTGCCAGTTGTTGAGCGTGCCGTTCAAGATGACTTTTGTCTCCCAACCAAAGTCGGCGTCTCGCTTGAAACGAGCAAAGCCACCCGCACCGCGACTTGGCATGAACATATCCAAATGCGCATTGGCCGGGTTGACTTCGAATTCGAAGAACCCTGTGTGTTTTTCGGTTGGCTTGAAGAACAATTCAAAGGCATCATTGAGCCAAATGGACTCATCATTCTGCGTTTGATCTGCGAACAGATCCGTATCGGTCATTTCGGCAAAGAAGTACAAGAATTCGCGATCCCACAGCAGCCTTGCCTTGGTCGCTGTTTTTGAAGGCCGTGCTTTGTCTTTCAACCAAGGCAAATAGAAATTTTCGATCAACTGCGCCTTTTCCCAGGCTGGTTCGCCCGCAACGCCATCCAGGGTCATCGGCCCATCGGTCCATCGACATTCAAATTCAGACACGGGCATTGATTCGTCGGCGGATACATTCACTTGCGGACTAAATATTAACGCGGCGACAATCAAAAGACGACGTATCTTCACGTGAATGTTTCCTCAAAGTTTACGAACTTATTTGAGCTTCCGAATCCTTAACGCAATTGAGATGTGAATTCTAATCCGGCTTCGCAATCAACAACACCGGCCGCAGAATACCGCCTAGCGATAGCTCGGTGATTGTGGAGTGGTCGACACGCAATGCAAGCACGTTTTCGCCAGGTTGTACAGCGTTCGTCACATCCACTTCGAATGGTATTCGAGGTTTGGTGAGGCCTTCGCGTTGCGACGTGATGGTTGCGCCAGGCTTCTTGGCGCTCTGATATTGCTCGGCCACGTATATCTTCTGACCGTTGACATAGACTTCACTTTTTCCATCAACCTCACCAAAGAACAGTGCAAGCTTGCCTTGCTTTTCTGGGACATCGAATCGCGACCGATACCAGAAGACAGTATTCTTGTCGTATCCCTGAACGTCTAGAGTCGTATTGAATGTTGCGACGAGCGGCCAAGCGTCGTCTTTAAAGTCAGCTTTTTGAAAGCCAAGCTCGTTCCCAGAATCGGACTCATCGAAACGGAACCGCCAGCGATCGGGCATCACGTGCACGAGTCGATTGGGCGATGAAATCGCGATAGCGCCCTGTCGAATCGGTGGACTCAAGAATCGCTCCAAATAGGCGGTGCAATATTCGCGATTCGCGTACCCGTTAGCAATGATCGGCTTCAAGCGATCGATTGTCGCGTTATATTTTCGCAGAGCATCCGCGAAGTCGCCACGATTCATTGCGTCGCTAATAGCACGGTAGGCGCGAGCGCTTTGTAAACCCTCGGCGTGCATGGCTACTCGCTGTTCGTAGACTGTGTCTCCTTTCGCGGCTGCCGCAGCCATGGCGAGCAAGTCGTCACAATCGGATAGAAACTCCAATGTGTAAATCTGCGAGAGTCCATAGAAGCTCCCAGCATGCGTTTTAAGCTGTTGTTGGGCGTTGTCTATTCCCATCCAATAGGCTTTCATGTACGGAGCGGCTTTTGGCCCATAAAACTTTTGCCAGTAGTCCTCCATGATCGCTTCAGGGCTGGCGTGCGGATCATAAGCCAATCGCAGGCTTAAATAGATCTGGGGACCGTAGATGTGCCAGTTTGAAAGCACTTCGATCGTAATGTACGACAGGCCCTTGTCTGCAAGGTAGGGAAACTCCTTTTTACACGCACTGAACTTGAACATCGGCAACACGCCGTCGGCGAGGTTATACATATAGTTATAGTAGCCAAGTCGACTTGCAACGTTCGCCCAACCGTCGGTCATGGAAATTTGCTGCTCTCGCGTTGCACATCCCGGATGACCAGGCGGATGCAAACGGCAGTAACGGATCGGTGCGATCATCGCGCACATGTTCGGTCCTAGCTTGCGAGGCACTGTCGGTGGCTGGGTGTAATCAGCATAACAATAAAAACTTAGTACAGATTCAGGATGCGTCTTGGCGACACGCTTACCGATCGAATCGAAGAAATCGAGATAGCGGTTCGTAACGGAGACGGTACCGCTCGATGGCTCCAATGCTTTTGGATCGTCCTGCGCTTTGCAGTCAGCGCATTGGCAATACGACCGACCATCGGTAGGGGACAACGAAGGGTTGGCAGTACCGTTTTCGATGGCCTTAATAACGTTCGACGCGAAGTATTCTCGCAAAGCCGGATTCGAAGTGCAGAGCCAGCCATTATTCCTTCTGCGGCCATCCGATCCCATTTCAAAAAACTCTGGATGCTCATCAAAGACCGAAGGCGGCACATACTGGCCCCAGGAATGTGAATGACCAAACGGCTCGCCCCCTGCGCCATTCCAGGCCTTCCACAATCTCGCATTCCACGACGGGCCTTTAGGATTTCGCCACAGCAAGCCGGGCTTCTCGGTGATATTTATCGGTTGGATTGACAGCGTCTTCGAACGCGGGAAAACTTCACCCAGCGGTGTATCCATTAGGTAACGGCATCCGAGTTCTTCAAGGAACCGGCAAACTGCCTTCAATGTCGCCGCTTCGCTCTGTCCTGCGATGAGAACACGGCGCTCATCCGCAATAATACGCAAGCCTTCGTGGCTTGCGCTTGCGATGTCGTTCAACGTCAGTCCTGCATCGATTGCGGCTTGTCCAATGTAGATCGCTGGCACATTCTCCTGCGGCTTGTCAGAAACTATTAGCTCAGCATCCGTGATCTTTTTGATCCACTCGACCAACGTCTGAACAGCGAACTCCTCATCCGATACCACCCCTTTTTTTTGTTTCGAACCCTTCGCAGCGGCAGGGTTTGAATTGGCGGAATCTATGGTACGGACAACCACGATCGACGCAATTGGTTTTCCGTCCCGAACCAAATCGATCGCTTGGGAGTCGCGACATGCAACGACCGAAATGGCAAGGATGTAAAGGAATCGCATAAAGTTTCTCAATCTTTTGGTCGGAAAAATGCGTGGCAGTTCGATCGGGGATTCGATTATAGCCCTTTACTCGTCCCCTGTGTTCACTTCACCGTCATCGAAGAGTCTGGTTGGAAGACCGCAGTAATTGTTGGTGCAATTCACAGCACAAGGGCCAGGCTTTAGTCTACCGTCGGGCGTCGACCCATCGAGAAAGAATGCGTTTTGGGGTTCAATCCATGCACCGCCAGGCATATCACCACCGGCTCCATCCTCGATTGGATAGCGGGCGTTTGAGGGATCCAACGAAGCTAACGATACCTTTTTTCCCGCGCGGTAAATTGCAGGCCGACCTGCGCATTCGGCGATCAAAACGGTATTCGACGTACCATCTGTCATGTCTTTCATGCCAGACATTACGGTGTCCGGCATGGCTCCATCGAAAGAGCCGACGTTGTCTACTAACCCAGAAGTTGAGAGCGTTCCCGCACCGGTGCGAATTCCTTTTATGGCCGCATAGTCGATGGCAGCTCCCCAAGGAATGCTTCCACTAGCCACCGGAAAGGCTTCTACGTGGAGACGGTTGGCTTCCGCTGACGGACACTGCATGATTTTTAGTTGCTTAGTGCAAACACTTGGTCGCAGAGACGGATCTATCCAATTTACTTTGACGTTGTACTGATCGTAGAGCGCGGTCTGTTCAATGTAGGGCAGAATAAAAGGAACCCAACTATGAGCAAGGGTCGTAGCGGAGACCGGAACACCTAACTGCGGGAATCCGAGTTTGGTGCTAATTCGGCCTGGAGGGAATGCTTTCCTCGTATCTTGAAAGTTGTGCAGGGCCAAGCCAATGTTTTTCACGCTATTCTGGCAGCTCATACGTCGGGCTGCTTCGCGGGCGGCTTGAACAGCCGGCAAAAGAAGCCCAACTAGGATGCCGATGATTGCAATCACAACCAACAGCTCGACAAGTGTGAAACCTTTCGGCGGATAACGACGGGTTGTCAATTTCATATTCCTCTCCAATTTGATAAAAACAAGGTACTACGCTTCAAAAATTAGTTCGCAAGTGGGCTCTCATTGCGTTTCCAAATTGAAAGCGGCCAATTTATTTTTTTCTTTCTTGATCTCTACTTTTAGGCCAGACGTCTCAACTTTCGAATAACGCTCCGGAAGCAAATGCTTTGCTGGCTTGATGTCTTCCTTGGCCGTATTTCCATTATCGATGTCCTTGACCCAAGTGATGGTGACCGTGTACTCTCCCGCAGGTGCACCGTCATTCATTTCGTAAGTCGTGAGCGTAAAGCTACCGTCGGGATTTACGCGAGTGAGTGGCCTCGGCGCGGAGGGATCCGGATCGCTTATTGGATGGAAAATGACGAGCGCGTCGGGAGTCGGTTTGCCGTGATACATGACCTGCCCCGACACAGGGAAAACAGGTCGTCGACCGTCGTCCGAACATGCACAGCAATCGACAAGTACAATCGCGACTAACAATCTACCGAGAGTCCAAAAGACACGGCGTTTCTTGGCGATCGTCTGACGGCTAACGCCTGAGTGAATTTCAGTATTATTTTTATTACAGAACTCCGAATCGTTGAAAAGCTTCTATGCCAGAAACGCCCCAACTAACGGCATCGCGTACTTTGTTTTCAGCACGGAACTTTTCCCAGGCGGCTTCAATAACGCGATTTGCTTAAGTAGTTTTGACGGAACTCCCATTCGGCGAGTTGTCGAAATACGCGCAACATCTAGTACCGACTCCTTGGATATTTCTAGTGACGCAACTGACACCACGACGAGGGGAATCGCTAAAATCAGAACTGAGAGAAACCGTAACTTGCTGATGTACTGATGGACCGCTAAAAATGGTCTGTCTAAAATAGGAGCCCTGCGATTTGGCTTGCAACGGAGTTTTGCAGGAGGCAGTCCGGGGAAGTTGCCCGTGATTTTTCTATTTGAAACTTCGTCTAATGACAGTAAAAGTTCAAATTTCTAAATCGCTTCAAGAGTACAGCCACGAATCCAGCGAAATCAGTATCTCCGCGTCAAATATCGGCGCGGCTTTGCAGACGCTTCCATGCGAGTATCCATCACTGTACATCTCTGTCTGCGATGAAACCGGCCGAGTTCGTCGGCATCTAAACCTGTTTGTCAATTGCGATCTAGTGCCGATTCAAAATGCAAATGGTTTCGATACTCTGCTCCATTCCGGCGATGGCAAGAAGGAATTTTGATGCGGTGCCGAACCTGCAGCTCTTTTCCACAGTGACGACCTCGGCAATTCTTGGGAGATGGTTCCGGCAATTAGCAATCATGATCATTCCAGAAAATGGCAGCCTGGAAACGGTGGCCTTTGTATGCACACCATCGTTCGAGACGGTAGCCGAATGCACCTCGGCATTTCAACCGGTGGTCACTATCGGAGCGAGGATGGCGGCAAGACTTTTGCCGCTTCAAACCAAGGCGTAGGGGCTGGGTATGTTTCGGATCATTATCCTGAGTTTGGTCAGTGCGTTCATAAGATCGCGAGGCATCCGGATGCGCCGGGGCGGCTGTACATGCAGAACCATGGTGGTTGGGAGGATCGCCCAGGGATCGGGGTTTTGCGCAGCGACGACGGCGGACAGACATGGCGTTCCATCGCGAAAGGATTGCCTACGGATTTTGGATTTCCGATCGTGGTTCATCTGCATGATCCAGATGTCGTTTACGTTGTTCCGCTTGAGCCGATGACCAGAACGTGTCCAGGTGCAGTACCGGCCGTTTGGCGGAGTGAAAACGGTGGCTCCTCGTGGAAAAGACTCGTGAAGGGTTTGCCAAAGAAAGACAGTTATTTCACGATTCTTCGGGACGCGATGACGACCGACCAGTGCAAAGCGCCCGCTTTGTACTTTGGCACAACAACAGGCCAGCTATGGATCGGTCATGATGGCGGCGAAGAATGGAGTTGCTTGTTCGACTCACTTCCACCCATTCATTGTGTTAAGACCGCAATGGTTTGACTTCCGCATTTCTCCTTTGAACCGCAGACCCTAGGCTGGACTATTCATTAGCCCAGGCGAACGCCCAATGGCTGATCAATAAATACCTCGTGAATCATCCGGGCTTTCACGACGCGCAGGTCACCAAATCAACGACGACTCGCCAGGGAAAATCACTAGCTTGCGCGTCGTGCTACCAATTTGAAGGTGACTTTGGTTACTATTCGTGGTAGGATGGGTAATCCCCCCAACTGTGGCATTGCAGCCGCTCCAATTTCATTTCCCCACCTCCGTAAGTCCAATCGATGCCTACGCGTGCCTCGACATGTACAGACCCAACTCAGCGAGCAAGACGCCGGTTCTTGCATGCTGCCTCCATCGGTTGCTTAGGTTTTGGATTGGCAGACGGCCTCGATCCCGCTCAGGCTGCTTTTGAGTCGAGTCGTGTTCGTTCGAAACCCGCCAAAGCTTGCATCTTTCTTTTTATGTGGGGTGGCCCGAGCCAGCTTGACACGTTTGACTTAAAGCCGAATGCTCCCGCCGAAGTGCGTGGCCCGTTCAAGCCGATCTCAACCCGCGTGCCTGGAATGCAAATCTGCGAGCATTTTTCACGACTCGCTCTACACACTGACAAGATTGCTTTGATTCGATCTCTCACACACGATGATCCAGCTCATCTTTCGAGTGGCCATGCGACGGTGACTGGACAGCTGGCTCCTGTTCTCAAAAGCGATGCAACGCCTCCCAGCGATAAAGACTCTCCGCACCTCGGTGCGCTTGTCTCGAAATTGCGGCCTAATGTTGCGGGATTGCCGTCGTTTGTTACATTGCCTTGGCGGGCCTTTCATCCGGCTGCACCAGGAGGGGAAGCACCTGGGCAGCACGGCGGTTGGCTGGGGCCACTTCACGACGGCCTTTTATTGACTGGCGACCTGAATGCTCCGGATTGGAAGCCAGGGGCTTTGTCGTTACTAGCGGACATGCCGCTCGAACGTATGCAATCACGCTACGATCTCCTTCGAGCACTGGGCAGGGAGCGACGTCCGTACCATCGGACCAGGTCGGTGGACGATGCTTCGTCGCAGTTTCGAGATCATCAATCGCGCGCCTTCGAATCCATCACTTCGCCGCACGTACGGAACGCATTTGATTTGTCGCGTGAGCCCGATAAAGTACGCGATGAATATGGCCGTAATATTCATGGCCAATCGGTATTGATGGCCCGACGTTTGGTCGAACATGGAGTACCGCTGGTAACCGTAAATTGGCATAACGATGGCCGCAATTTTTGGGACACCCATGGCAACAATTTCAACCGACTGAAAAACGATCTAATTCCGCCGGCCGATATGGCCCTATCCGCACTACTAGAAGACCTGCAGCAACGCGGCATGTTGGAAGAAACGTTAGTCGTCTGGGTAGGGGAGTTTGGTCGAAAACCTCAAATCAACCCAGCCAATTCAGGCCGTGAACACTGGCCCTTTTGTTATAGTGGTCTGATGGCAGGAGGTGGCATTCGCGGGGGCGTTGTATACGGTGAAAGCGATGCCACGGCTTCTTATCCGATTGCCAATCCAGTCAGTCCGCAAGACTTTGGAACCACGATCGTTCATGCCCTTGGGATAGCAACCGATACAAAATTGCCTGATCGAGAAGGCAGACCGCATCATGCGACTTCCGGAAAGGTAATTGAGACCTTATTTGGATGATTGACTGCTGCTAGCGACCAAGGCACGGATTTTTGATAGCGGTACGGCGAGAGTCGTGCGGTGAAGTGCCAGACCAGAGAGGCACCTGTGGTGCCAAAGTCAGGGGCCCGGGGCTAGCGCCCACCGGTTCACGAAACTTACTATCGTTCACGAAACTCACTATCGTTCACGAAACTCACCAGCTTTTACGCAGACTAACGGAGAACATAAGAATGCATCAACCAAGTTACGCTCTGGATCGTCGTGGGTTTCTACGACTTGGTACCGCGAGTGTCGTTGGGGCAACCATCCCCTGGTCAAATGGAATTGGCAGTGATATTGGCTTGGAAAGTGAGACTGGCAAAGGAAAAGCTAAGTCGGTATTGATCGTTCTGCTGAGCGGCGGTCCCAGTCAACTGGATACGCTTGATCCAAAACCCGACGCGCCAGCGGAAGTTCGGGGAGAATTCAAAACGATCGGAACGAAGATTCCAGGGGTTGCCGTTTGCGAGCATTTGCCCAATCTGGCGCAGCAGATGGATCGTTGGGCGATTGTTCGTACTCTTGCCCATCGCGAGCAAAACCATCTTCTCGCCACCCATGTTGCATTGACCGGTCGGCCGTGCCCGATGCCAAGGGGCGGAAGCGATTTGGATCGCGTCGAGTCGAGAAGCGATTTTCCGAACTTCGCATCGGCTCTGAATTATATTCGACCGCGGAGTGACGGTATTCCGAGCGGTGTCTCGCTTCCCAACTATTTGATCGAGGGTCCCTTGACATGGCCTGGTCAGCACTCTGGGTTCCTTGGCCCCAAATTTGATCCTTGGCAGATCCAAGGTGATCCGAATGAAAAGGATTTTCGCATGGAGGCACTTCGTCTGCGCGATGGCATGACGACTGACCGATTGCAATCAAGACGCATCCTTCTAGACCAATTCAATCGCGACCGAAACAACCTTTCCAACCAAGAATCGATTGCCTTTCGCGATCAACAGCAAGTCGCATTCAATTTGCTAACATCGGGAAAAATGGTCGACGCATTTGATATCAATCGCGAAGCAGACGCAGTACGCGATCGGTATGGGCGCAACAAGTTTGGGCAGTCGTTGTTGTTATCGCGACGATTAATTGAAGCCGGTGTTCCTATCGTTCAAGCGACCATGGGGATCGTTCAAACATGGGATACGCATACCGACAATTGGGGAAAACTTAAGAATACTCTCTTGCCGCAACTCGATCAGGGGTTGGCTGCGTTGATGGACGATCTCGTAGCCTCTGGGCTGCTCGATCAAACGTTGATTGTTGTCATGGGAGAGTTCGGCCGCACACCGAAAATTTCGACACTTCCGGGCCAGACCATTCCAGGGCGCGATCATTGGGCTGCAGCTTACTCTGGTCTCTTTGCAGGGGCAGGCGTGATGGGGGGCCAAGTTATTGGCCAAACCGACTCGATTGCCGCCTATCCCGTAACGCGTGCTTGGTCCCCGGCTGATATCTGCTCGACCGTGTTCAACGCGATGGGGGTTGAACACAACGTCACGATTGTCGACCCGTTACAACGTCCTCATCACTTACTAAACGGTACTATTATCAATCCTTTGTATACAGGGCGCAGCTCATGAGTGGTTCGCGTCGGCAAATTGGTGTCCGATTTCGAGCGTGGTATTGTCTAGTTTGTTTGTTGTTTCCGATAGCGGTCGCAAGCGCTCAAACAAGCATTGTTTCTTTGCAGCCTGTATCGTGTCAACCAGGCGTGACGACCAAGCTAACACTGCGAGGCAGCAAGATACCCAGCAATCTGCGAGTTCTGACGAACCGAGCGGATGCAAAGGTTGGAATCGAGAGTGTCACTGCCGATTCTGCGATCGTTTCGGTTACGCTGCCCAGCGATGCGGGGTTGGGACCACTTGGTGTTTGGTTTGCAACTCCTAGCGGTCCGCTACCTTCCAAAATTGTTTTGGTCGATGACTTACCGACCGTTTTGGATAACGGAAACAATCACTCGGTCGCTACCGCGCAACCTGTCAGCACCCTCGGTGCTGTCGACGGTGTTAGCGAAGGCTTGCAGTTTGACTATTACCGTTTTACCGCAATGGCTAACCAACGAGTTGCTTTTGAAATTCATACACAATCGCTTCATTCGAAGATGGATCCGATCGTTCGATTGCTGCACGAAGATGGTCGCGTCATGCATGTTGAAGATGACGACTCGACGGGTCCTGATTGCCGATTTAGTTTTTCGTTCGCAGAGGCAGGGGAGATTGAACTGTCAATTCGTGGTGCGCCCCAAGGGCTTCGCATCTTGAATCCTCGTATCCCATCTGGGGTAAAAGAACACCGAGCTATCCTCCTGGCGAGCGACGGATGGGCGTCTCAGTCGTATTCTCTAAATCGGTTGCATGCACAGGCTATAGAAAATAGTGCGATAGCCTGCGATGTTTCGAATTACTCTTTATCGCGACTACAAGAGCCGCACGTGATCATCCCAGATGCTTGGGACGAAGGGATCTTGTCGGTGGCGGGTGCCGACAAGACCTCTAGTTTGTTTATTATAGAGCCGACAACGCCGCTGCTATTCGATCGAGCAGTTCCGACTCAAACTGCTTTGGTGAATCTCAAACGCATTAGCAAAGACTTCAAAGCGGGTGTTACGATTGACGGGAGCTTGCTCGCACCTGGCTGGAGCTTATCAACGAAAGCCGTCAAAGACCTGCTAACGCTAACCCTCACGCGGTCTGCGGATGAAGCGAGTGCGGATAACCGCGAACCATCTCAATTGCCACTCTTGGTCTATGCCGAGTTGCCAGATCGGATTCGCTGGGAAACCTTTCATATGCCGGTAAAATGGAGAGATCGGCCGCAGCGACTTGAGGCGTATCCGGCCGACATCGAACTTGAGGGCCCAAACGCTCAGCAGCAGATCGTCGTGACAGGTTTTGATGCTACAGGCCAAGCTCGTGATTGGACGCATGAAATTTCGTTCGTCTCAGCGAATCCAGCCATTGCCGTCGTACAAAAAAATAGGATCGTTCCGATTGCCAACGGAACAACTGAGATCGTAGTTCAGTTTGGTGAGTCTAAACAAACGATTCCTGTGCGTGTCAGCAACTTCGAACAGAAGCGACCGATCGCATTCGAATCCGAAGTCCTGGTGGCGTTGTCCAAACAAGGCTGCAATTCCGGTGCATGCCATGGTTCGCCAAGTGGGAAAGGAAATTTCCGTTTGTCGCTGCGTGCGTTTGATCGCGTGCTCGACGAATTGACATTGATACGTGAGGACTTTGGACGGCGAGTCAATCCGATTGATCCAGAGCAGAGTTTGTTGTTGCTGAAGCCAATGATGAAACTGACGCATGGGGGTGGAAAGCAGCTTAGCAAAGACAACGCCGCGTACAAAATCTTGCGAGATTGGATTGCCGAAGGAGCCAAGGCAGATCCGCCGGGTACGCCCCGTTGCATTCGGTTGGAGGTCTTCCCGAGTCAGAAGCGTGTTTTGAAACGCATTGATGGCAACCAGCAATTGTCTGCGATGACACTCTATGCCGATGGCAAGAAACGTGACGTCACTCGCTTGGTCGCTTATGAAAGCACGAATACCGAGGTTGCAACTGTCGACAAGCTAGGCTTGGTTACTCCGCATGAACGAGGCGAAACCGTAATCCTAGTTCGGTACTTGGAACATATCGAATCCATACCTTTGATGTTTGTGGACGACGTTCCGGGTTTTCAGTGGAAAGAGCCAACGCCAGGGAACTATATCGACACATTGGTGAATGCAAAGCTGCGGCAGCTTCAGTATTTGCCATCTCCAACCTGTAGCGACCCGATATTCCTGAGACGGGTCTATTTAGATGTAATCGGAGTTCTGCCAAGCGTCGAAGAGACTAATAAGTTTCTTGCAGATCCAAGTCCAGCGAAGCGTTCTGGACTAATCGATCAACTGCTTCAACGCGATGAGTACCCCAAGTTTTGGGCTTTGAAATGGGGTGACCTTCTGAAGATGACGAGCAAGCTGGTTGGGAATGACGGTGTCTACAAGTATCACCGATGGGTAGAAGCGGCCATTCGCTCGAACATGCCTTACGACGAATTTGCTCGCGAGTTACTCGCAGCGTCAGGAAGTACACTTGCAAATCCGGCTGCCAATTTTTACCGCACATCGACCGACATGAATGAATGTGTAGAAACGGTTTCGCAAGTTTTTCTTGGTGCACGTTTGCAGTGCGCGAAATGCCATAACCATCCCTTCGAACGTTGGACGCAAGACAACTACTATGGGCTGGGAGCATTCTTTAATCGTTTGCAGCGAAAGAATACGCAGCGTCCTGGCGAGATGTTCGTTTGGACCGCTTCATCCGGTGAGGTAATTCAGCCGCGAACCGGAGAAGTTATGAAGCCTTGGTTACCACAAGTTGGCAGCATTGAGAGCAGTGCGGGCGACGATCGACGACCGGCCTTTGTAAAGTGGCTCGTCGATTCAAAAAATCCGTACTTTGCTAAAATCGAAGCCAACCGCATTTGGAGTCAATTGTTCTCACGCGGAATAGTCGATCCGATCGATGACTTTCGAGATTCGAACCCGCCTTCGAACGAACCGTTGCTCGAGGCACTTGCTGAGGACTTCGCGGAAAGTGGTTTTGATCGCAAGCACATGATACGGACCATTCTTAATAGCCAATCGTACCAGTCAAGCAGCGAAACATCTCAATGGAATGAGAAAGACAAAATGTACTTTTCGCATCAATCGCCGCGCATGCTAAGCGCTGAGCAATTGCTCGATGCCATCAATCATGTTACCGGACTGACGCAAGCCTTTGCAGGTCTCCCACCGGATATGAAAGCCACACAATTGCCAGCTCCGGATCTTGCCAAAATTGCATTCTTAAAAGTCTTCGGCCAGCCGGAACGTACAACTGTTTGCGCATGCGAGCGAGCCGAGGATTCCAATTTAGGAATGGCCATCGAACTGTTCAATGGCCCTCTCGTTTATGAAAAACTTCGCGATACAACCAATCGATTTCGGAAATCGCATGCGGCCGGTCGCACAGCGGATGAGGTCATTCGAGAACTTTACGTGGCTGCTTTGTGCCGTCAGCCGACAAATCCCGAATTGGAGGCTTCGTTGCAACACTGCCAATCGCGGGGTGAACTTGCGTCTGGTTTCGAAGACCTGTGCTAGGTACTCGTCAATACGGATGAGTTTCTGTTTCAACACTAAAGGTCGACGGATACTAAAATGGTCCCTCCAGTTTACACTCGGATTCTTTCCGTTCTTATTTCATTCTCGTCGTTGCTTTCGTCAGCTTGGGCTACTGAACCCAATGCTCAGCCGGTCAGTTTTCGTAGCGATGTCGCCTTAATTTTTCTTGAGAACTGCGTTGCCTGTCATGGACCGAAAAAAGCCGAGGGGGGGTACCGAATCGATACCTTCGACGAGCTTTTAAAGCCAGGCGACTCGGGTGAAATACCTATCGTGACCGCATCGGCAGCTAGCGGCGAACTAATGCGACGCATCAATTCGGGCGACATGTCCGAGCGCATGCCTGCGGACGCCGAAGCCTTGACGAGTGCCCAAATCGATGTGCTCAAGCGATGGCTCACAGAGGGAGCCAAGTTTGATGGCGAGAAAAGCAACACGACTTTGAACTTGGTTATTCCACCTAGGCAATTTGCCGATCCGCCCGCAACCTATCCAGCACCGACGCCCATCACCGCTTTGGCGTTTTCGCCTAATGGCTCGCATCTTTTGGTCGGCGGCTATCATGAAGTCACGGTTTGGAACGCAGCGGATGGGACGCTCACGCGAAGGATCAAAAATATTGGACAGCGTGTCCATGCGATTGTTTTTTTAGCAGATCAGAAGACCATCGCGGTGGGATGTGGTGAGCCAGGTAGGAACGGTGAAGTTCGATTGGTGGACTTTGAATCGGGGCAATTGAAGGGGGTTGTAGGTCGAACGAGTGACGTCGTGCTCGATATAGCCGTAAGGCCAATTCCGAAAGCATCTTCCGAACCGGCTACTCCGACTGGGCCACCTGTAAGCAACGAGATCGCAATCGCATCGGCCGACGGACTCATTCGTATCGTCAACACCGATTCCTTGGCGGAGACACGTACAATTGCCAATCACGCAGATTGGGTAACTGCGATCGCTTGGAGCGACGATGGAACTAGACTCGTTTCAGCAAGTCGCGACAAGTCAGCTAAAGTTTTTGATGCCAATAGCGGAGAGTTGTTGGTGAGTTATTCAGGGCACGCGGCAGCGGTTCGCGGAGTCGCTTTTTTACCCGATGGAAAGCAAGTTTTTTCAACTGGTACCGACAAGAAGCTACATCGATGGGAGGTGGAAGCTGCAAAGAAAGTCACGGAGGTGGCAGTAGGTGGCGAAGCATACAAGATTGCCCGCGGCGATGGTTTTATTTTTGTTGCAGGAGCCGATAATCAATTGCGACGAATCGATCAGAGCAGCAATAAAATTACGCATACTCTATCGGGATATCAGGACTGGGTCCTTGCAACCAGTTATCATGCCGGAACGAATCGAATTGCTGGCGGAGCGATGAACGGTGAAGTTCGACTGTGGAATGCAACCGATGGGACACTCCTCCGCAATTGGATCGCGAAACCATAGAATCCCAGAATCAGATCGCATACGACCGAATGGCTCGCACAGGCCATGTATTAGCGAAAACCGTTACCGACGAAGAGTTGCGACGGCCGCTCGAGATTGTCGATGGTGCGGGTTGGCTTGGCGGTTCCATTCGAGGGTGGCATGTTTTGTGTCTCGCTGCGGCAGGTGGTCGACATAGTGCCCTGTACCATGCGGCAGGTGCGATCGTGACCGTTTTGGACCTCAGCGATGGCATGCTCGAGCTCGATCGGCGTGTCTCTCAGGAATTGAAGTTCAATGTCCGATTAATTCAGGGGTCGATGTTGGACATGCCCATGCTTCGTAACGCCGAGTTTGACCTAGTGATACAGCCAGTAAGCAGTTGCTACGTATCGAATGTCGCTCGCGTATTTGCAGAAGTATCGAGGGTACTGAAACCGAGCGGATTGTATGTTTCGCAACACAAGCAGCCGATCAATTTGCAGACTTCTTTAAAGACTCGGAATGGCAAGTACACCATCGAGACGGAAGTGGGCGCAGTTGCGATTGCTGCCAAGCCGGACGAGCCAAGTTCGTTGCGCGAGCCGAATACGCGAGAGGTAGCACACAGTTTGGAGTCGATACTCGGCGGTATTTGCCGCAGTGGGATGGTGATTGAGGAAATTCACGAACCCAATCACGCCAACTTGGAATCGGCAGCCGATACAATGGGTCATCGAAGCCGTTACATCCCGCCGTATTTGAGAATCAAAGCCAGGAAGTTTGCGATGAACTCGAACCAGGGCGGTTCGCTCATTTTGCCCAAATAGAGAATCGCGATTCAAATGACGACTACGCCGATGGAGGCCGAATGTAAATTCCGCGTTAGCAATGCAGTGGAAACACGGTTGAGATTGGAGAGGTTTGGTGCGGTCTTTTTGAGACGCGAGGAGCATCGCGATACTTATTTAAGGCATCCTTCCCGCGATTTTCGCGAGACCGACGAGGCGCTACGCATTCGCGAGATCGATGGCGAGACGTTGATAACCTACAAGGGGCCACGTTTGGCTGGCCCGATAAAAATTCGTCCTGAAATCGAGTTGCCGATGGTTTCTGGCACCATGGACGACTGGTTAAAAATTTGGGGACATCTTGGTTTTGTTGTGGCGCTCATGGTACCAAAAACCCGAGAGGTATATGCGCTGGAGCATTGCTCGCGAAGCGTTACCGTCACTCTGGATCATGTGGAATCGATTGGCTACTTTGTCGAAATCGAGCGAATCGTGTTTGAGAAATCGGAGATTGAGTTGGCACAACAGGATATCCAAGAGATCGGCAGGCAACTCCATCTGTCGCAGATAGAACCTCGCAGTTACCTTGGATTGCTATTGGCGAAGCAGTCAAAACAAAAAGCACCTGTACATGAATAAACTGGCATAACCATCACCCGTTGACACAACACTTCCGATCATTCTGGGCCACTTTTTCACTGACTATCGTACTGTGCCGTCGCGCGTTGCCCAATTGGGCATTGAAAAAGCAAGGTTTGAAGAAAGAAGTTTTTCGTGGAATTTAGTGTCTGGGTATTAAAAATTCGGTATTGTATAGTGGATTGGAAGTAGTTTGGGACAAAAACTACGCAAACCAAAGTTGTTGCAATACCGAATTTTTTAGCAGCCCCAGGCTAGCACTCTTCGGCTAATGAATTATCCGGTCTAGCCATACCGTCGTAAAACCTCGTTATAAGATTCTATGCCGATTTTTGAATCATCCAAGACGACAATACCAAGTCGAATTCTGACACAGCCTTGGTCGCAGCTAACGCCTCGCTACTTAGTGCCTATTGAGCCCAAGCGGTGCGGGCATTTTTTTACCGATGTGCTCATCATCGGAGGGGGCTTGGCAGGGCTTCGAGCCGCTCACGAAGTGGATCCATCGTTGCGAACATTGATTCTCACCAAGGACAAGCTTGAGGAATCCAATAGCACTTACGCACAGGGGGGAATCGCGAGCGTCTGGGATCCAGAGGATCGATTCGATAATCATGTTCAAGATACGTTGGTCGCGGGGGGCGACTTGTGCGACCCGCAGGTCGTCGACCTCGTAGTTCGCGAGGCTCCGGATCGGGTGGCTGAGCTAATCAAATGGGGAACGCGATTTGACCAGCACGAAGGTCAGCTTGTTCTTGGTCGCGAGGGTGGTCATTCGCATCAGCGAATCATTCATGCCTTGGGGGACGCAACGGGCAAGGAGATCATGCGGGCGATGATTGCGCATACTCGCGAGCGTCGGCATACTGAGATTTGCGAAGAAACTTTTACTATTGACCTATTGACGAATGACGGACGTTGTCGTGGTGCAGTTGCGTCGGTACGAGGAGGGAAGCCGCATTTGATTTGGGCCAAAGAAACTATTTTATGTACTGGTGGATGCGGCCAGGTTTTTCGCGAGTCGACCAACCCTCGGGTTGCGACCGGAGATGGTCACGCGATTGCATTCCGAGCTGGGGCCGTGATGCGAGACATGGAATTCATGCAGTTTCACCCAACCGTATTATATATCGCCGGTAGTTCACGAACGCTGATTACGGAAGCTGTACGTGGCGACGGTGCCTTTTTGGTTGATGCTACGGGCCACAGGTTCATGGGTGAATACGATCCGCGATTGGAGTTAGCACCGAGAGACGTTGTAAGTAAAGCTATCGTGAATCAAATGGAGAAGACGCGAGCACCGTGCGTGTATTTGACGATGAAGCACCTAGATGCTCAGCACGTACGAGCGCGCTTTCCAAGCATCGCAAAGGTTTGCGCGGGTTTCGGGCTGGATATTGCTACGGACGCGATTCCGGTTCGCCCGGGTGCACACTACATGATTGGCGGCTGCGAGGTGGATGGCAAAGCTCAAACGACACTACCCGGGCTTTGGGCGGCTGGCGAAGTAACAAGTACGGGGTTGCATGGCGCGAATCGACTGGCTTCGAACAGCCTGCTCGAAGGACTTGTTTATGGCGCTATTGCCGGCAGAAACGCATCACAAGCCGCGCTTAGCAACGCCGAGAGCGAGTTGCGAGTTTTACCAGTTTCAAGTCCAGCCAAGGGTGAGACAGGCCAACCGATCGACTTGACCGACATTCGCAATGCAGTTCGCGCGTTAATGTGGCGAAATGTAGGGGTACAACGTCGCGAGGATCGTCTTTCCGAAGCGGTGCATGCGATACAGCAATATTGTAGTTATGTATTAGCCCAGGACTTGGCTAGTGTGGACGGATGGGAATTGCAGAATATTTTGACCGTCAGTCTTCAGATGGCAACGGCCGCATTGGCCAGGACGGAATCTCGGGGCGTTCACTTCCGAACAGACTATCCGGCTATGGACAACGATCAATGGCGAAAGCACTTGGAGATTCATCGAGAGCAAACAATCTCTATTCCCAATTAATAGTTTTGTTACACTAGCCTTAAAATAATGTCTTACTAGGTACATCGGAAATTGCAGTAGTTGCCATAAATGATTGAATCAAACAAGGTGGTTGGAAAACGAGATCCAAGCAAGCTGCGTTCTAACCGCTGGTTTGGTCCAGATGACCTACGCAGTTTTGGCCATCGTTCACGTCTAAAAGGAATGGGGATTGACGACGCTGACTATCAAGGCAAACCGATCGTGGCTTTGCTCAATACTTGGAGCGATCTTAATACTTGCCATTCTCATTTCAAACAGCGAGTCGACGAGGTCAAGCGAGGCGTCTTGCAGGCGGGAGGTTTCCCAGTCGAAGTGCCAGTGATGAGCCTGGGCGAGATGTTGATGAAGCCGACGACCATGCTCTATCGGAATCTGCTGGCGATGGAAACAGAGGAAGTGCTGAGGTGCCATCCCATCGACTCGGCAGTTCTGATGGGAGGTTGTGACAAGACAGTTCCAGCGCTCATCATGGGGGCGATCTCGGCAGATATTCCTTCGGTTTTTTTTCCTGCTGGCCCCATGCTCAAGGCTCGTTGGAAAGATCAAACGCTTGGAAGCGGGACCGACGCTTGGAAGTTTTGGGCGGAAAGGTGTGCTGGAAATTTGTGCGACAACGACTGGAAAGGGGTCGAGAATTGCATAGCCCGATCGGCCGGTACTTGTATGACAATGGGAACCGCTTCGACGATGGCTTGTATTGCGGAAGCACTCGGGCTGACATTGCCCAATGCGGCTTGCGTTCCTGCGGTAGTAGCCGAACATAGCCGGTTGGCGGTTGCGACAGGCCGACGTGCGGTTGAACTTGCTTGGGAGAATGTTACACCGCGAAGTTTGTTGACGCGGGCCAGTTTCGAAAATGCCATGGCCACGCAATTGTCTATTAGCGGTTCGACAAACGCGATTGTGCATATGATTGCGATGGCAGGTCGAGCGGACATCAAACTGACTCTCGACGACTATGATGCAATGTCGAAAAAGGTGCCAGTGCTCGCAGATATTCGCCCTAGCGGCAAGTACCTGATGGAGGATTTTTACGACGCTGGAGGATTGCCTGGTTTACTTTCTAGAATGCGAGACTTGCTACAACTAGAAACGAAGACCGTCAACGGGTTGACATTAGGCGAGCAGATTCAGGCAGCGGAGGTGATTGACGATTCGGTCATTCGAACGCGTGAGAATCCACTCTGGCCAACGGGCGGTACATGTGTTCTTCGCGGGAATTTGGCACCTCATGGTTGCGTTATCAAGACGGTTGCGGCGGAGCCACGTTTGCAAAAACACGTGGGGCCGGCATTGGTTTTCGACAACTATGCGGATTTAAAGAAATCGATCAATGATCCGGACCTCGCGGTGACAGCCGACACAGTAATCGTGCTTCGTAGCGCTGGTCCCATCGGTGCACCTGGATTTCCGGAGTGGGGAATGCTGCCGATTCCTGAAAAACTGCTCAAACAGGGAGTCCGAGATATGGTGCGAATATCGGACGCACGGATGAGCGGTACTAGTTACGGCACGTGTGTGCTTCATATTTCACCGGAATCGCATGTTGGTGGGCCCTTGGCATTCGTTCAAAACGGCGACTTGATCGAATTGGATGTCTCAAAAAGGAGTTTGATGCTTTTAGTAGACGAAGCGACCATGATCAAGCGGCGGGGAAATTGGTTGCCTCCTACCACGACTTGGACGCGCGGGTATCATCGTATTTTTGCTGGCCACGTGACCCAAGCGCACGAGGGCTGCGATTTTGACTTTCTCCATGGCCATTCTTCGAACCGAGAACCGGATATTTTCTAATGTGGACAGATGCTGTTACTCCCGAATTGATCGCAAATAGTGTGATTGCGGTTCCGCCGCTTGCTCGCGATTCGCTTCGCAAGATCTCGGTGGTCGAGAATACCAAAATGATTCGAGCCCTTGAGGCCGGTGGTGTTTCGACATTGCTTTACGGCGGCAATGCAGTGTTCTATCACATGCGATTGACGGAGTATGGCGATGCGCTGTCAATCCTCGCGGATGCTGCGGCCCCGAACACATGGATTGTGCCATCGGTTGGTCCAACCTACGGGATCATGATGGACCAAGCACAGATATTGAAAGATTATCATTTCCCAACGGTCATGATTTTGCCACAAAAAGAGATTGCGGATGAAACGGGGATAGCGACCGGAGTTCGTCACTTCGTGGAACAGTATGGCAAACCCATCGTGCTGTATATCAAGCATGACCGATGGCTATCAGCAGCCACGGTTGAATCCTTGGTCCGCGACGGACTGGTTAGTTGGATCAAATACGCGGTGGTTCGTGAGGATCCCTGTATCGATCCCTATTTGAAAGAGATCATGTCGATCGTTCCAGCAAATATCGTCGTCAGCGGAATCGGTGAGCAACCAGCCATCATACACTTGCGCGATTTTGGAGTGGGTGGTTTTACGAGCGGTTGCGTTTGCGTTTCCCCCGCCAGATCCATGGCGATGTTGCGCGCGATCCGAGCAAAAGATTTTGTAAAGGCAGAGGCGATTCGCGTGAGTTTTGGTCCGTTGGAGGACCTGCGAAATGCGATCCAGCCAATTCGCGTTTTGCATCATGCTGTAGCTGCTGCCGGGATTGCGGCAACGGGACCGATGCAGCCACTGTTGGGCGAACTAAGCGAATCGCAGCAAGCGTCGATTCTGAAGGCCGTTCAGGAGTTGATCGCACTGCCAAGTATTTCCTAGGAGTTTTTGTATGCGCGACCTTGTTTTATCTTGTTTGATTTTACTTTTCGTAGAAAGCAATAGTTTTGCGGTTGAGAAACCGAACATCTTGTTCCTGTTGAGTGATGACCATAGCTATCCCTTTCTAAGTTGCTATGGCGATTCGAATGTAAAAACGCCGACGCTTGATCGATTGGCCGGAGAAGGAATGAAATTTCATCGTTTCTTTACGGCTGCTCCGCAATGTGTACCTTCGCGTGCCGCACTCATGACAGGTCGTTCGCCTGTTGCTGCTCGGATGACTAGATTCTCTGCGCCACTTCCTAGGGATGAAGCAACTTTACCCGAGCTGCTGCGAGATCAAGCTGGCTATTACACAGGCATATGCGGTCGCAGTTTTCACTTGGATGGATCGAACAAATCCGGACAGGCATTGGTCAAAGTGTTCGACCAAAACAATTTGAAAACGTTTAAAGATAGAGTTAATTTCTTGCGAACGGGCCCGGACAAAGGTGTGTCGAATCAGCTTTCCGAGTTTCTCGATGCAAAGCCAACGGAAAAGCCCTTTTTTATGTGGGCAAATTTTAGTGATCCGCACCATGTCTGGGATGCACCAGAACCGTTTCGCCCTGATCCATCCCTGCTCAAGCTACCGCAACATTGGCCCGATCTACCAGGGATGCGCAAGCAATTGGCAGACTACTGTGCCGAGATCAATCGCTTGGACGGGACCGTTGGCGAAGTAGTAGCCTTACTCGAAAAGAGAGGGCTTCTCGAAAAAACGCTCATCGTTTTTGCAGGTGACAACGGAGCTGCCTTGCCACACGGCAAAGGCTCGCTCTACGATCCTGGATCGAATGTACCGTTTCTTGTTCGCTGGCCTGGGGTCGTTAAACCGGGCGGCGAATCACGCGTTCTGGTTAGTGGCGAGGATCTCGCGCCAACCTTACTCGCTGCGGCTGGTCTGGCTAAATATCCCAAAATGAGTGGTGTTAGCATCCTACCCTTGCTCAAAGGGGAAGCGTACCAGCCTCGCAAATTTCTCTTTGTTGAACGTGGACCGCATGGATCAGCACCCGTTACGTCCAAGATGTCAAGCTCTGGTTACGATCTCTCACGTGCCGTTCGCAGCGATCGCTACAAGTTTATTTATAACTGCACGCCTTGGTTACCCTATTCACCCGTCGACTCTGCGGGTGGAGCCGCATGGAAAGAAATTCAAACGGAAAATGCTACTGGCCAACTGCCCTCAGGTTTAAAAACAACTTACTTCAGCAGCCCTCGGCCGGTGTATGAACTTTATGATCTTGAGAATGATCCATCTGAGCTGGATAACCTGAGCGGTCAAGCACCTGTCGCTTCCGATGAGCAACGCCTGCGCGAAGCCTTGGCTGAAAAAATGATTCTTGACTGGGATTATCTGCCCCTCCCAGCCATGCTCAACGACAATTGAGGCATTGTCAGCCTGAGGACAGGCTGACGTACGTGTTGGGACGGATGCCTATTCTATCACGTTGTGGCCGTGGACGACCCCCTCGGGTATTAGGGTACCAACCGCGAGACGGCAGCCTTGGACTAAATTCCCAAGTCCCTTCCAAGAACCCTTCGATAATTTCCAAAGGATAGCGTTTTTCATGAGTGGCGGCTGTCGATTGTCCAGAACCGTGCAGCCTGACATGAGGACATTGCTGCAGTCTTCGATGAGAACGCCGCTAGGCGTTCCCTCAAGAATCTGACATCCGGTCATACTGACACGTTTGGATCGTACGAGTTCCAGCAACGCGACCTTTTTGGATGCAACGCTGTTTGCCACTGTGTTCTGGCCAGCCATGGCGTCCTGCAAAATCAATCCGTTGATGTTGATGTCTTCGCAATCCACAAATCGGATCCCAGTCGAAAGTTCTTTGTCTCCGTAGTCTGGATTGTGACCAAGCGTGTTGTCGCCAAGGACAATACTCCGCGATGCTTCGATGACGATATTGCGTTCGTGGCCGCTGTAGATATAGTTGCCTGAGATGGCAAATCCCAAAGCGGACGTCAAGTGAATGTTAATCGCTTGACTACCGATTAGATTTCCGGAAATGGTCCACATGCCCACGCGGTGGTTTCCTTTTGTCCCACTGCCGATGAAGCGAATGTTGGCGCCGTTCGGGCTATAGGTCGCTTGGATTGTATTGCTGCAAATCGTTCCTTCGCGAATGCTCCCGTCTTCTGCATCAATGTAGATTTCCGCTGTTGCTTCTCCATCTGCGTCAGGAACATTGATCGCTTTGTTATTGTTGTACTCGATGTCGTTTCCTGTGATTTGCAAATTTCGAATCTCGCCGCCTTGGATGCGAATACCGCCGAGTCGGCAGTAGCTGATGTGATTGCCGGAAATGATGGATTGGTGCAAGTTGCAGTGGTCGAGGAATACGCCTATCCCAGTGTTCTGATAAAAGTGGCAATTGCTGATCATGAGATTGCGAGCTCGTTTGACGACATGGACGGCATGTCGTATTTTGCGGATGAGGACACCGCTGAGAGTCGGCTGCATGACACCTTCAAAACGGATGCCGTCCGCCAAGGGATGTGTTCCGGTGATTTCAAATTCGGAAACCATTGGCAAACGTTCGCGTTCCCAAATCTTTGGCTGGAAGGAAGTGGGGTCAGCACTCCTGTCGTGGGTCCCTAGAAAATGGATAGCTGGTCCCTCACCAGCCATGATGAGTTTGGCTGTTCCGCCCTCACCTCGAAACGCGACACGTCCGACCTTGCTCAATTCGACTAGGATAGGCTTGGTAATACGGTAGTCACCGCGAGGGAATTCGATTAGACCTCCGGCCACATCGATTGCGTGCTGAATCGCTTCGGAATCGTCGTAGATCCCATCACCCATTGCACCAAAATCACGCACATTACTCATGAAAAATCTCGCTTTCTATTGTCATTTTATTCCACTCGTTCCCGAGCTCCGGCTCGGGAACGAGGGCCAACTGTGGAAATTGGAGGATCAAATCGTGTACCTTACGGTACACTTGAGAAGCGTGGGGCTAGCGCCAGCCGGTTCACATGTTTCTTTGTTTGCGCTGTGGGCTTGTATGAAATACGCAATTTCACTAATGCTTTGCCCAACTTAAAAATTGGGGTTGAATTGAGCCGCAAGCGCTAGCTGCGATGTGATTATTTGCGACTAAAAACGCGGCTAGCGCCTGCGGCTCAACCCAAAAATTTAATCTGGTCAAAGCACTAGCCGAAGAGCTGTGCAATGGGTTTACCCTCGTCCAGCAGATTGTAGGGTCGTCCCTGAGTGTCGCGGGCGTGAAGATCCTCGATACCCATTGCATGGTATACGGTTTTGGCGATATCGGCAGGCGTCACTGGATGTTCGGCAGGATATTCCGCGTAGCGATCGCTCGATCCAACCGTTTGGCCACCGCGAATCCCGCCGCCTGCCATCACGACACTCATGCAATGCGTCCAGTGATCTCTGCCTGCACCGCCCGGCCCACCTGATCTCGGATCTCCAATCTTGGGCTTCCTACCCATCTCGCTCGTCACCATCAACAACGTCTGGTCCAACAGGCCACGTTGGTGCAAGTCCTCGACCAATGCCGAAAACGCTTGATCGAACTCTGGAAGTAAATTTTCCTTCAGGCAACCGAAGTTATTTCCGTGCGTGTCCCAGCCACCCGCACTCTTGCATTTGTTGGCGATCGCTTCGTTCTCCTTCCAGAAGACCGTTACAAAAGGTACTTCGGCCTCGACCAACCGTCTTGCTAGGAGCAAACTCATCGAATTGACTGACTTCCCATAACGTTCACGTACCGATTCAGGTTCGCTTGCGACATCGAAAGCCGTAGTTGCACTCGACGACATCATCAATTCGATCGATCGATGCTGGTGCTGCTTCCAAGTTTGCACTTTCCTCGAACGATCGAAATCGCGTCGAGCACCGTCTAACTTCTCTAAGAGTTTCTGTCGTGATTGCAATTGTTGTGCTGTTACATCGCCAGCTAGAACTAACGAAGGAGCTTGGAACTTCAAAGGCTCCTCAAGGCTCCCGTGCACATACAGCGGATCAAACTCAACACCCAATCTCGCAGAGAATTGTCCGGGCCGAGTGTAGGGAGCCTTGCTCGGTTTGTGTGGCAAGGTCATTGCATTAGGAAGGCTTGGATGAAGCGGTCGACGCGAACCTACGACGGATCCCATAAATGGCCAGTCGTCCGCATAAGGCCGCCGGTCGTTTCCCTGAGACAAGAAGGTAGGGTCGGGGACGTGACCGGTCAGCTGATAGTAGTATCCCGCGTGATGGTCGTTCGTATTGACACTTCCGGATACGGAACGTACCACGGCCAAGTGGTGCATCTGTTTGGCGGTGAGCGGCAAATGCTCGCCTACCATTACTCCCTTGGCAGACGTTGCGATGGGCTGAAACGGCCCGCGATAATCCAATGGTGCGTCAGGCTTCAAGTCCCACATGTCGATATGCGATGAGCCACCGCATAAGAAAAATAAAATAACGGACTTAGCTCGGCCGCCGCCATGACTCTTGGCTGCTCGCTCGTCGTTGGATGCCAGTATCGGCTTGGGAATGCCAAATGGCAGGCCAGCTAAGACGGTCGCAGAAGCGACCAAGAACGCCCTCCGCTGGTCAATTGAAATCTGTCTAGAACGCGACATATTTAGCCTCTGCCTTTTCTATTAAGATGTTATTCTAACCTAAATGAGACTTGATTGCCATTTGGGTTAACTTGCGAAAGCACTTTTTTGGCCGAACGGCATATACTATTGCGAAAACATGGACTTAGGTTTTTGAAACCATAAAGATCGCGGAGCGATCGGCGACTTTTCCCTCTCCAACAATCCAAGACGGTTCCTCATGATTCGATCGGTTGAAATACTCAATTTGTTTATTGCGATTTCGTTTTCCTTAACCTGCATGGGTGTTTCTCTAGGGCAACAAGTTGGAAAGCCTCGGCCTTTCTTTGCGGCTGATTACGAGAAAAAGATCGCTGCGGTTGTCAACGTTGACAATACCGTCGGGCTACAACTACGCATCCAGGCTATTCATGACGCGCAGCCATTGCCCAACGGGAATTGGCTTCTGCAAACTTCGTTTACGGAAGTTGCAGAAGTGGACAGCAGTGGCAAAGAGGTTTGGAAGTACAAACCTGCTTCCAACAGTGGCAGAGTTGAGATCCACGCGTTTCGTCGCCTTGAAAACGGGTTGACCATGATTGCGGAGAGCGGAACCAGCAGAATTGTGGAAGTGAATAAAGAAGGAGCAATTGTGCACTCTATTCCGCTCAAAGTAAGCACTCCGAACCCGCATCGCGACACGCGCTTGGTACGCATTACCCCCGCAGGCACTTACTTGGTAGCTCATGAGGGAGAGAAGTGCGTTCGCGAATACGATCGCCAGGGCGTTGTTGTTTGGGAATATGAAGTTGGCTCGCAATTGTACAGTGCCATTAGGCTTATCAATGGGAATACACTTATCGGAACCGGTGACGGACATCGAGTCATCGAAGTTTCCAAAGACAAAAAAGTCGTCTGGGAGGTTAATGAAAGCGACTTGGCGGGAGTGAAGCTAGCTTGGATTACCATGGTAGATCGACTGCCTAACGGCAACACTTGGATCGTTAACTGCCACGCTGGCCCGAAAAATCCTCAGATCCTCGAAGTGACCCCGGACAAGAAAGTAGTTTGGTCATTCAAGGACTTCGAGCGATTCGGGAATGCCTTGCCTGTAGCGATTGCGATTCAGTAGATCATTCGCTTGGACATTTATTGATCAGCCGCAGGGCGTTAGCCAAATGGCTATTGGACAATCCGGGCTAGCCTGACAACCCAAGGCCGAAGAGTATCATGTTGATTCCTATTCGGAATGCATCGGCTCGAACGTAGCCTCGGCACTGCATAGAGTGTTTGCTTTCCAAGGCACAGCTTAGGTCATTTGGAGAAAAGAGCATAACGATTCGGCCTTTCCATTCCAGGGCGTGAATCTCAGCTGGTCCCTCGCGTTTCGCTTGCCTAAGTTCTGAACTGGGATTGGACGGATCGACTAGAGAAACGGTTCCTAAGTCAAAGTTGCCAAAAGAATTGCGTTGCATCAGTGGATTCTTTGGGTCCACAATTCGCCAGAACGATTCAGGCAAAGCCTTGGCAAATTCTCGGCGAACACTTTCCGAAAAATCGGTCGACGCGCAAATCGCATCTCCCATTACGAAGCCACCTGTTTCAAAGTGTTTCCTCAGCCCTTTGGCTTCCTCGTCGGAGAACGCAAATTTGTTTCTTCCGTGAATGTAAAGAGTCGGATATTTTTGGACTTCGTCGCTGATGAGTGAAACCATCGGGGTTTTGCTTTCCACGATCGCTTGTGTCTCTTTGTGGTAGATTTCTAGCAGATTGGAGACTGCTTTAGGAGTATCGTCGGCACCACCGCTGTGCATGATCTTACCGATGGCGAGCGATCCGCGTTCAAGGGGCTGTCTGTTCTTTTGTGGCTGTATTATTTGGACCGCATCCAGTTTATCCTTGAGTTCGCGTCCGGTCGCGTAAGCGGCTACATTGACTCCAAGCTTGACTGCATTCTGAATGTCAGCATCAACGGTAGGTGCATGTTTCATTGCGATGCCAAACGGACGTGCAAGTTCCCAGCGACAGGACAGGCTAATGGGTGAGTAGATAACACTGGTTCGGCAACAAGCGTCCAAGCCGTACAGCCAAAAATCCTTTGGCAACGCATTCGGATCGACTCTAGCTTCGGCGGTCCAAATGGGATGTGTTGGTGGCAGCTTTTGCAGGGGCTTGTCAAAGATCTTCTCCATTTCGCTTCGGAAGGATCTGTCAAACTCTTCCCCTTTGCAGCCTTCGCCATTGCAAGCTTCGGCAATAATGAATCCATTTTGTTCAACATAGTCTTTCAGCAGATTGCGCTGAGGGTCGTTGAGTCTGAATTCACGCGAGCCGCTAATGAAAAGGATAGGCGTCTCGAGCAGCGAGGCGAGATTCGCTTGCTCAAGCCGTATAGTCTGCCAAGCCAATTCCCTTTTCCAAACCTTTTCGATATGGCCGGTCAGGTTTTGAACGGATCGTCGATGGTGTTGCCAGTCGTTGTCATTTCCGAATTGCAAGTGTCCTATGACGACCTGTCGTTTTCCTTTACTCAGGAAAAGTAACGCCATTGCCGAGGATGCAACTGAATCGGTCTGACCATCTTGAAAGGAGCCACCGACGGTTTGTGTTTGCAAAAGAAACTCGACCCCTTCGCGATACCAATCGTGAGCACCGATAAAGCGTTGGCCGGTTAGTCTTCCTACACGTTCGAGGGCGTAAAGATAGTAAAGGGTGTAACCGCTGGAATTCGGATTGCGATTGACTGCGAAGTTACTCGCTAGCCACTGGATCGGCGTGTCCAAATTGAAATCACCGGTTTGAGTCCCGCAGCACTGAATTCGATCGTTCTTTGCGCTGGCGGCTGTGCCGGCAGAGGTGTCTTGCAAAATGATCATCGAAGCGATTCCGGCGCAAGTCATGCTTCCAATGGGTGCACCCTGACGGTATCCCCAGCCATCACCTCGTATGTTTTTGATCCAATATGCTTCGCATTTCGGAATGGTGGTATTGAATCTCTCTTCCAACTTGGGGTCCAGAATAATTCCTAACTTACTTGCCTCCCAAAGTGCCAAAACGGCGAACTGGGAATTGGACTCATCCCCGTCACCCATGGTATCGCCATATCCCCAACCGCCATCGCTAGACTGTTTTTCGATTAACCATTCGACATCTCTTTTGATTTCGTTTAGGTCTCTAGCTGGTTCCGCAGCGCATAGCACCATCACCCTCAGCGCCGCTTCGTAGGTTTTTTTGGGCTTGTTCGCACGAATGTAAGTGAGAGCTCGGCTGATTTCCGGCGACTTGGCGTTCTTTCCTGCGCTTAGCAAAGCGAGTGTGACGAGCGAGGTCTGGCCCGTGCCGTATTCCAGATAACCTGTCCAAGAGCCTTTACGGTCACCGTCTTTCATTTGTTCTGCGATTAAAAAAGAGATGCACTTTTCGATGGCTGCGGAGACGTTTGCGGGTGTAGCTTTCGTGTTCGGCAGATTCTGCGCAACCGCAACGGGAGCAAAGACAGCGATCAGGATTAAAGCCAACGCTAAGAGTGTTATCCGCATGGTAGCGTCGCGTTCGGAAGGAAGTAATGAAAAATGAAAAAGGCTGGAAGTGCTCTGTCCAGATTAGATTCTTGGGTTGAGCCGCAAACGCTAGCCGCGTTTTTGGTCGTAATTCATGGCGTCGCGGCTAGCGCCTGCGGCTCAGTTTAACCCCGGTTCCGAATCCTAGTATCCTACTCTACACAATGTCTAACGTTCTCTTCGGACACCGGGGATATAATGCCGCGTTCGGTGACGATGGCAGAGATCAGCTCAGCCGGAGTTACATCAAAGGCAGGATTGTAGACATCGATTTCATTGGGTGCCGTTTGTCTACCGAACCCGTTGGTGATTTCCTCCGCTTTCCGTTGTTCGATCGGGATGTCGTCGCCGCTGACGATGGATAAATCAAACGTACTTCGAGGGGCAGCAACGTAAAAAGGAATGTTGTGATACCGGGCCAAGACCGCCACTCCATAGGTGCCGATTTTATTGGCGGTATCACCTCTCGCGGTAATTCGATCCGCACCTACAATTACCGCTTGAATTCTACCTTCTCGCATTACTTGTGCGGCCATCGAATCGCAAATCACAGTGCATGGCACTTGGCGGCGTTGCAGTTCCCAGGCTGTCAATCGAGAGCCTTGAAGCAAAGGTCGGGTTTCGTCGGCATACACATGAATGTTTTTGCCTTGATCCTGGGCGGTGAAGATAGCGGCCAAAGCGGTTCCATACTCGGAGGTAGCTAGCCCGCCTGTGTTGCAATGAGTAAGGACCCCAGAATTGTCATCGAGCAATCGGGCTCCATGTTCGCCGATGGCGTGGCACATCCTACGGTCTTCGTCGTGAATCAACCTGGCTTCGCGAAGTAAAGCTTGAGCGATATCCGCAGCGGACGCGACGTTTGGATTGCGAGAGATAACGCTTCGCATCCTGTCCAGAGCCCAAAACAAGTTTACGGCAGTCGGTCGACTCGTCGCCAAGTAATCACAGGCGTGCAGAGCTGCGTCGCGAGACTCCGCTACGGAGTTGCCGTCGCGAAAGCACTTTTGAACGCCTAGTACAACACCGTAAGCTGCCGCGATTCCTATCGCAGGTGCGCCTCGCACTCGGAGCATAACGATCGCTTCGAATGCTTCCACAATCGTGGAGATCGATAGTACTTTGAGCTGCATGGGCAGAAGTGTTTGATCGATCAACTCAAGGTTTCCGTGAATGTTGCCAGACCATTGGACGGAAAAAACCTGCTTAACCGAGAGCTGAGTGGGGATCATTCTGTATTTTGCTCCGAGGCTGATGCCATTTCCCCATCTGCGAACGGTTCATCAAGGAGTTTCTGAACACTTTGCAACAGCCGGTCCATTGCAAAGGGTTTGTGGATATAGTCGTCGGCGCCCAGCATGCGTGCGTAGGCTTGATGCCTTTCGCCTTCGTTGCCGGTCACCATAATCACACGTACGCAAGTTTTTTTAATGCTACGCAAATGCTCGAGAACGAGGAAACCGCTTCGGCCAGGCATCATCATATCGAGCACCATCAGGTCGGGATTCACCGTTGAAATCGCAACGACGCCCTGGTTCCCATCAGGCATGTGCGTGACTTCGTACCCGAGTTTTTGAAGGGCAAACTTAACGGGGTCGGCAATCTCAAAGTCATCGTCAACAATCAAAATACGCGGTGCACGGTTTTCCGTTTGCCAACCAGGAGCAATAGGCATGGTTCTTCAATCAAGGTGGGGTGATGACTGTCGCATCGGGTTTCGTTTTGTCAGCCTGCGTGAATTGTGTGTCAGCCTGAGGACAGGCTGACCTACGTGAATTTCATGTCAGCCTGAGGACAGCCTGACCTACGTGGTGTAGCATACCCAGTATAGCAGTCTTTCAGATCATAGTACTATTGGCTGCGTCCACCATTGTTTCCAAGTCCAACCGGGTGGCGGAAGGAATGGGATGGCCGTCCACCAGGGCGTTTCTTTGAGATCGCGTGGAGGAGAGGCTGGAACCTCCTCCGGAAGTTTGGATTTTGATGCATCGGCAATCGTCCAACCAGACTCCGGCGGTGCCAGATTGAGAGCTTGGTGATGGTCTCGCTGACGCTTTTCAATCCAGCTCAACGTCGGAAAGGTCGAATCGCCTGGCAAAAATGTATTCGCGTGCTTCAATCGATCACGAGCTAGCGGGAAGTCTTCTTTCGCGACCGCAGCCAAGCTCAAATTAGTCCAACCAGCCGTATTCCACGGATGCAACGAAGCGGCCTCCTGCCACTCGATCTCGGCTAGATCCCAACGTCCTAGACGTGCATAACCGTTCCCTTTGCGAATTTGGGTCGAGCCTTGCATAAACCAAGGCAAGTCCAGGACTGCGTTGACAGGTTCATTTGTTGGCGCGACTAACGTCCAAGATTGACGAGCCGATGCCATCAGAACACGACCGTCACCGCCGGGAGTGTGAATCGTCAGGTCTGGGAATTGCTTTTCCGCTTGCAATCGATCCATATTCAGCGTTTCTTCTTTTACCTTCAGTCCGCTATTCACATCGATAACAACCCAGTGGACCGAAAGACTCTCCACTTTTTCTTTGGGTTTGAAGATTCGAAATCTAGATTTATTCCTAGGATCCGGGGGAGGGATGTCCAGATCGTCGGCGAGAACGTAACCTTGAAGGATGTAGTCCATTCCGGCTCGTCGAGCGGCGCTCAACGTTGCCATATCATTGGGCTGGTTGTCGTAGGAAACCAATTGAATTCCACCAACTTGTTCCAACTCGGTAGGATGCAACGCAGCAACCAACGGATTAGGCTGCGGTTGTGCCAGTTTCAAAGTGTTTTGCAATCGCTGGGCAGCGTCCGAATTGCCGCCGATCGGTGCGACTGCTATCCGAACCCGTCCAGCTTTTGAAACCTGTGATGCTTTCCATGTGTGCATGGGTGCTGTCATCTGACAGCCAGCGAAATTGGCAAGCGAGAGCGCAAGCATCGTAATTGCAAGCGCATTGTGAAAGCCGATAAACCATTTTTTTATTATGTTGCTGTCTTGCATGTTTCCAATCCTCAGGCAGGACATTACCGCAAATCCAACGTACTTAGCAATACATCTTGAAACCGCAATCGGAAAAACCGGTCAGGTTCTGGGCTGTTTTCGAAGGCAACGGTACAATTCCATCGAATACCGTAATGGTTTCCTCCAAAAAGACTTACAAGAATGAATATCAACTACGACCGAAGCAGCCTCATCTCGATCATTGGGGAAAATGCACTTCAATTTGGGCAGTTTACGTTAGCTAGCGGCAAGCAAGCGTCCTACTACCTTGACTGTCGCATGGTTACGCTACACCCCAAAGGCTCGAATCAAATCGCTGCGGGAATGCTCGAATTGATCATGAATAATCACTTTGACGCCATTCCCGATGCTGTTGGCGGGTTGGCAATTGGTGCGGATCCGATTACCGCCTCCGTTGTGGTGCATGCAGGTTTGCGAGACCTCCATTTGCTCGGATTTATGGTTCGCAAAGAGGCGAAACAGCACGGAACTGGAAAACTGGTCGAAGGCCCCGTTCGGCCTGGAATGAAGTGCTTGATCGTAGAAGATGTAATCACTAGTGGAGGTAGTGCCCTGAAGGCGGCTGCAGCCGCTCGCGACTTTGGGCTAGTGGTTATTGGGGTGCTAGGAGTTATTGATCGCCTCGAAGGCGGGGAAGAAGCCTTTAAAGCGGCTGGACTCCGACTAGCGACTTTGTTGACCATAAATGATTTCCCAAGGTAAATCCTTCCTGCCTAGTCCGCACGAACCCAGACATCTTCTTTCAAAAACAAACATAAATGGTAGTTGACAGCCTGGATGGATCGAGAGACGCTAAGCTTTTCGAAACCAATGCAGAAATTAGTTTCGATTCTTGCCTTTCGAAAAGAAGCGAATCGCGTCCTTTGTACACACATACTTCGATACGCCAATTGAGTGGAGCTAGTCGGTGAATCTAGTAATTAATTCTCAAATAGAAAACTTGCTCGACAGCGATTGCGCGGTTGGGGACCAACCGTTTCTATCAGAACTAACTCAGGATTGGTTCGAGATGGCTCTTAAAGTCGAAACCCCAGTCAAAACAGCTCGCGCTTCGTGGCGTGAGGACGAAGACGAAACAGAGGAGGAACCAATCAAGGAGGATACGGAAGACGAAGAGACCGATCCTTTTGAAGATTTCGACGAAGACGATTTCGACGAAGATTTTGATGACGATTTCGAAGAAGAACTCGACGACGAATACGAAATAGAGCCAGCTGACGATGGTTTGGTAACGGATCCCGACGCAGATTTGGGGAAAGCTGGAATTCTGGATGAAGACGAAGAAATCGGACCTGATGCCGACGAAATTGATTGAGCGGTACCCGAAACGCGATGAGAAGTCTATGATTTGCCTCCATGGAGCGTTGCCATTTCGCTCGACGTGGATTTTGAATCTACGGTTTGCCGACCCTTTTCATCCGACCCCGATTTCAGGTCATGTTTCAAGCTGTAAAGACAGACATTAAATTCCCTAAACTTGAGGAGGAAATCCTCTTGTTTTGGAAGCGGAATCGCATTTACGAAAAGTCGCTAGAGCTTAGAAAAAATGCTCCTTCCTTCGTTTTCTTTGAAGGTCCACCCACTGCAAATGGAATGCCTCACCCAGGCCACTGTCTGACTCGAGCCATCAAGGATCTTTTCCCACGCTATCGAACCATGCGTGGTTTTCGCTGCGATCGCAAGGCGGGTTGGGACACGCACGGATTACCCGTCGAGGTAGAGGTCTGCAAAGAACTCGGCATCCACAGCAAGGACGAAATCGAAGCGTATGGAATCGAAGCCTTCATTCAACGTTGCCAACAAAGTGTTTGGCGATACATGCAAGAGTGGGAACGAATGACCGAACGCCTCGGTTTCTGGATCGATCTGTCGCAAGCCTATGTGACATATCATCAGAGCTATATCGAAAGTGTTTGGTGGTCGCTCAAAACCTTCTTTGATCGCGGATTGCTATATCGCGGACACAAGATCGTATGGTGGTGGGCTCAAGGAGGTACCGCACTCAGCGCCGGCGAAGTGGGCCAGGGATACCGCGAGGTTGCTGACCCAAGTGTCTATGTCCGCTTTCCATTGGAGGGAGTCGAAAACACTTGTCTCGTCGTCTGGACCACAACGCCTTGGACTCTTCCCAGCAACCAATTTGCTGCAGTCAACTCGAAACTAGAATACGCTTACTGCACCGACAGCGAGACCAACGAGACCCTCATCGTCGCAAGTGCTCTTGTGCAATCACTTGCGGACAAAACCAAGCGGACGCTGACGGTACAGAAAACAGTAACGGGGTCAGGTCTCATTAATTTAAAATACATCCCCCCCTTTCCGTATTATTACGATCAACATTCGGCCGAAGCAGCCATACTCAAAAACGGTGGCACACAACGACCATCCTGGCGTGTTGTTGATGCAAACTTTGTCACGATCGATTCCGGTACTGGCATTGTGCATATGGCACCCCCGTTTGGAGAAGCGGACTATGAAGTGCTTGTCGCTGAGAAAGATCGATTTGTCGCTATTGACCAACCACCTTTGATGTGTGCCGTTGCACCCAATGGTCGATTCACTGCTGAAGCTCCCGACTACGAAGGGACCTGGGTCAAGGATGCGGACAAGCCCATCACACGACGACTTCGCGACGAAGGCAAACTGTGGCATCAAGAACAATACTTGCACGACTACCCATTCTGCTGGCGAGCAAGCGAGGATCCACTCATTCAATATCCTCGGGAGAGCTGGTTTATCCGAACCACTTCCTTTCGCGACGCGATGATTGAAAACAACAAGAAAATCGGCTGGTTGCCAGAACATATTGGTACGGGCCGATTCGGCAATTTCCTTGAGTCCAATGTCGATTGGGCCCTGTCGCGAGAGCGATACTGGGGTACACCACTACCCATTTGGGTTTGCGAGGAAACGGGACAAATGGAAGCGATCGGTTGTTATGACGAGGTGCTTGCCAAACCCGGCGTTACGGGCATGGAAGTTTGGGAGCAAGCCAAGGCAAAGAGTCCAGAACTTGTCGACGATCTACGGGTCCACAAACCTTATATCGACGCAGTCCACTACGATTCGCCCTTTGCAACCGGGTCTCGTATGCGCCGCGTCACT
Organism: Pirellula staleyi DSM 6068; assembly: GCA_945900945.1. Lineage (GTDB taxonomy): Bacteria > Planctomycetota > Planctomycetia > Pirellulales > Pirellulaceae > JBKCUI01. The sequence continues at coordinate 15,141 of CAMDKL010000023.1, read as the reverse complement.
GAAGTCATCGATTGTTGGTACGACAGCGGTGCTATGCCTTTTGCTCAGTGGGGTTACCCCTATCAAAATACGGATTCGTTTAAGAGCCAGTTTCCTGCTGACTTTATAAGTGAAGCGTTGGACCAAACTCGCGGATGGTTCTACAGCCAACTTGCGATTAGCACGATGCTCTTTGATCAGGAAGAGGTCGCGTATCCGCATCCGTTTAAGAACTGCATTGTGCTCGGGTTGATGCTGGCAGAATGGTACGAAAGCAAAGATGGCAAACAACGCTTCCTCACCGAAGAAGAGGCTCGCGATGCATTGGGTAGCGAAGTTGTTGTCAAGACAGGCAAGATGTCCAAATCGCTGCGCAACTATCGCAGCCCGCAGGAAATCTTCGACAAATATGGGGCGGATGCATTGCGATGGTACTTGTTTGCCAATCAGCCGCCATGGAATTCGATTCTGTATAGCGAACGCGCGATCAAGGACAGCATCCCTGAATTCATACTGCGGTTATGGAACGTATTCAGCTTTTTTACGATTTATGCGGAAATCGACCGATTCAAGGGCCCGTCGGAAATCGTTGGTTCGTTGGAGCAATTGAATTCTGCGGAGTTCGCTCAGTCGCCGACCTATCGACCGATCGAACAGCGAAGCGAACTTGACCGTTGGATGATGAGCGAATTAGCCGCCGCTTGCAAGGATGTGGTTGAGAGGATGGACCGATACGACAGCTACGGCGCTTGCCAATCGCTCAATGCTTTGGTCGATGCATTGAGCAACTGGTACGTTCGCCGCAGTCGATCGCGATATTGGGCAGCGGACAAACAATCACCCGGAAAGCTCGATGCGTACTGGACCCTTTACGAGAGTCTTGTCGTCATCGCGAAATTGATCGCACCGTTCACGCCTTTTGTTGCCGAAATCCTCTGGCGGCATCTTAAGGGGAATCTTGCTGGCATTCGCGAGAGTGTGCACCTTTGCGACTACCCTGACGGCGGTTTTGCGTCAACCGATCCGGTTCTCAATCAACGCATGGCCTTGCTCCGTGAAATCGCGTCCCTTGGTCGGTCAGCTCGGATGGAAGCCAAGCTGAAAGTGCGGCAACCGCTCGGCCGAGTCGAGGTGACTTTGGCTGACGAATTGCATATCGAATGGTTGAAACTGCACGATGACATTGTTCGCGAAGAAATCAACATCAAAGAGATCCATTACGCGAGCGGTGCAAGTCCATTCGTCGAATACACGGTTCAGCCGAACTTCCGGAAACTCGGTCCTCGCGTCGGGCCATTGCTACCCAAACTCAAGCAAGCCCTTGCATCGGCATCAGGAGCCCAGTTGCTCGAACAAATGACGCTGCACGGGAAGATAGCGTTGACCATTGATGACAAAAGTATCGAACTGGACAACGAAGATATCCAGGTTCGCATGAACGCTAAAGCAGGTTGGGCTGCGTCTCAAGGCAAAAGTTGCGTTGTGGCACTCAATACCGAGCTGACGGTCGAGTTGATTCGCGAAGGAATTGCCAACGACGCCATTCGTTTGATACAAGATATGCGCAAAAAACGTCAGTGCAATTTCACGGATCGTATCGAAGTGGTTTTGCAAAGTATTGAACCACTAATTCAGGATGCAATCCAAGAAAACAGCGACCGCATTTGTGCTGAAACTCTATCCGTTAGACTGACGATGGATTCGTCGTCTTCGAGCGTCGAGCTGGAGCCAGTCGAGCTAGCCGATTGTACTGTCCAATTAGGTTTAATTGTCGTTAGCACTTAACATGGTGCCCAGCCGGTGCGATGTATCGTCATGCAAAGTAAAGGGGGGCGCAAAGAAGAGGCTGATAACGTTACGGTTCCTGTCTATCCATGTGAGTTAAACTGACAATTTGTCGCCCGCCTATGGGGCGACACCCTGCGAACGGTTACCATTTTCCATATACATCTAAAAGAAACCCTGGCATGACAAATTACCGAACCGAAGTTGATTCGATGGGCGAAGTGCAGGTTCCCGTCAACGCCTACTACAGTTCCCAAACCCAGCGAGCTGTGGAAAATTTCCCGATCTCTGGCTGGCGACTTCCAACGGCTCTCATTCACGGAATGGGCCGTGTAAAGTTCGCCTGCGCGATCGCCAACAACGATCTCGGCAAACTCACCGGTAGCGGAAAAAACACGCTCACGGAGGACCAGGTTCAAGCCATGTTTGCCGCTTGCCAGGAGGTCATCGATGGCAAGATGGACGGTGAATTCCCTGTGGATGTATTTCAAACTGGCTCGGGCACCTCTAGCAACATGAACATCAACGAAGTAATTTCGAATCGTGCGATTGAAATCATGGGTGGTGACCGTTTTTTGAAGACCAAACCGATTCACCCCAACGATCACGTCAACATGGGGCAGAGCACCAATGACACTTTCCCAACTGCCATCCACGTCGCTACAGCCTGCGAGATACATAATAACTTAATTCCGCAACTGCAGCGGCTCAGCAAGATCATGCGAGAAAAAGCTCTGCAGTGGGATAGAATCATCAAGATAGGTCGAACGCACTTAATGGACGCAACACCATTGCGCCTTGGGCAAGAGTTTGGCGGTTTTGCGCGACAATTGGAACTGTCGATTGAGCGTGCCAAGCTTGCTGCGAAAGCAGTTTTGGAATTGCCAGTCGGCGGGACAGCGGTTGGCAGTGGCATCAATACCCATCCAGAATTTGGCCGTCGGGTCTCCGAAAGTCTCGCCAAGCAAACTGGCATTCCTTTCGTCGAAGCAGTAGACCACTTCGAAGCCAATGCCCAGCGCGACGGATTGGTCGAATCGCATGGCCAAATCAAAACGATCGCCATGACTTTGTTTAACGTGGCCAACAACATTCGTTGGCTTGGTTCTGGTCCTCGTTGCGGTTTCTATGAAGTCGTTTTGCCCGATCGACAGCCAGGCTCATCCATCATGCCAGGAAAAGTGAATCCGGTGATGTGCGAAAGCATGATGCAGTTAACGGCACGGGTCATGGGCAACGATACGACCATGACACTCTGCGGTGCGTCCGGTGGGAATTTCCAATTGAACATTATGATGCCGGTGATGGGGGATGCGATGCTTGAGAGCGTTGCCCTTTTGTCCAATGGCGTGAGCGCTTTCATTGAGTTCTGCATGGACGGCCTGGAAGCAAACCCTGCGGCATGCGAATCGGGAGTGGAGCAAAGCCTGTCGATGGTCACTAGCCTCAATCCGTACATAGGCTATGAGAAAGCGGCGAAACTAACCAAGGAAGCCTTTGCATCTGGAAAAACGATTCGGGAGTTGTGTGTCGAGCAAAGCGTATTGCCGAAAGAAACCCTCGACGCGGCCCTCGATCCGTTTAGCATGACCGAGCCACAGGCGTAGCTACCGCTCGGCCTGCAGCCACGCTAGGTCAGTTCTGAAATCTGCGATCATCTGCGATCATCTGCGAAATCTGCGGATAACTAACGAAGTTCATTTTTATCCGCAGATTGCACAGATTCTCGCAGAGAGAGCAATTTGAGCTGCCGGTCCCAGACAGTACCAAAACTCTCTAAACTAATTTATCCGTAGTTTCATTTCCGCGAACGATTACCTATTATGTAACCACGAAGTGAGGAAGTGGACTCAAACATGGCCAGTCGACGAGGTCACAAACCGAAAAAATCTCTCGCTCCATCGAAAACCCTGCCAGCCAGGAATGATACGCAAACAAAAAAGCCCTGGATTTCTATCGGTATTGCTGTCATCGCCTCAGCGATTCTTGGTGTTGTCCTGGTTTACCGTGTTCAATTCTCAATCGATAGACTTTCGTCGCCTTCTAAGCCTTCGCAACCATCATGAGGTTCAATAACATTCTAGGATTGCTTGAACACATCGTTACCCCTGATGCGAGTTCAATCCTGTTTCAGTAAATCCAAATCACTTTGCAATCCCAAAGACGGAACCTCCGGACTCGCACGGCTAAAGCACGCGAGGCGAGCCACCATTCACTTCCATTCCGCGACTAGCTTTCCATCTTCTACGCTCCAAACGCGAGCGATTCCCTCTTGACCCGTTGCTACGAAATACTTTCCGTTGGGTGAAGCCACAACGCTGTAGAGCGAATCCGCTGTCGGCCCAAATTGCTTGTTCTGCTTGCCTGTATTCGAATCATGAATGCGAACCAGGTTGTTCATCGTCGATGAAACGGTATTCACAGTCGCGCCTACGAAAGCTAGCGAGGTCACCTCTGTTCCGAACCCAGTGATCGTCTTTATTGACTCGCCTTTTTCGATATCCCAAATCTTGACCGTTGTATCGGAGCTTGCAGTTGCCAATCGATTTGCATCCTCCTGCCAAGCCAGTCCTAAAACGTGATGAGTATGACCCTCAAACAATTTCGCAATTTCATACGATTGAGCATTCAGTAGTTTCGTCATCTTGTCCGCTCCACAACTCGCCAGCCAACGTCCGTCTGGTGAATACGCAAGACCAAAGATGGTGTCGCTATGCAGGTCGGGCATTGTCGCAATTACACTTCCGTCAGCAACTTTGACAATGGCGAGTTGACCACTACGGCTCGCCAATCCGCTGCCGATCGCAAGCGTTGCCCCATCGGGGCTAAAGGCAAGTGCTATCGCTCTGTCGATCACAATCGACGGAGAGTCCCACATACTTTCTTGTTGCCAAACATTCCTGACATTCTGTACCATCGCTGTAAGTTCTGCTGCGGAGGTAATGGATTGAGCGATAGGCCGCGAATCAACGCGCTCGAACGTCTCAACCGAAAAGAAATCCAACACATTAGTAAGCGTCTTTTCTGCAACTCGCGTTGCCGCAATCCTCTCACTTCCTGAAAAGGCGACAGACTGTACCGAAAACCGAACGGCCTCATTGGCTAACTTAAGGCCGGCGTTTTTGCTTTGAACGGCAGCAAGAACTTCGTTCTGCGTTTCCACACTCTTTTTTCTTTCCTCCAGCTTCGATGCAGCTATTTTTTGATTTTCTTCCGTGCCAGCCAAAGACTGTTTTGCATTTGCAAGCATGGACTTCGACTCGGCTGTTTGCTTTTCTAGCTCCATGAATGCTTTTTTCTTTGGTTCTAGTTCTGTGGTGAGTTGGGTCAACTTTTGCATGGCTGCATCCATTGCTAGTTTGGCTTCAGCCATCGATTTTTCGTGATCTGCAATCCCTTGAACGGCTGTCTGCACTTCCTTTTCTTTCGCTGCCATCGCTTCCGCAGCTTTTTCTTGACTCGATTGGGCCGCCTTCACTGCCGCTTGCTCTGCCAGCAACGCCTTTTCATTGTCCACAACCAAGGCTTTGGAACGCTCCAACGCGGCTTGGTTTCGACGCAACTCTCGATCGGAGTACAACATCGCGAGCTGGTCCTTTCGGTCCCGTTCGAATGCACCAGCTAACTTGGCCTGCGCGACATTCCAAAGTTTGAGCGATGTATTCCCCGTCACTTCATCTTGCACTACGGAACACGCCATCAAGCCATCCGGGGAGAGACGAACAACGTCGCTGGGCCCAGCTCCGTTGATCGCAGCTGCGAGCGGATGGTCAGGTACTAACTCTGCAGTCGCCGGAGTCTTGAACTGCCAGACAACGGTTTTGCGATCCGTTGTCACAAGGAGCGTCGTTTCATTGAGCGAAACAAGGGATTGAATCGCGGTGGGCAATTGCGTCTTAGTCGGTGGAACAGCTGCACCTGGCGCAAGTTCCCAACAATAGAGCATATTGGAAGCCCCCACGGCAAAAAGTCGACCATTGGAAGGACTCCAAACTCCAAACGGCACAGAACTTTCTGCAACCGCTAATGTGTGCAAGACCGTTCCGTCTTTCTTTGTGATCTTGATAGCGCAGCTTGGAGTGATTGGTACTGCATTGGGATTGCCTGGTACAGAACTCGGGTCAGGCGGGCTTGGTGCCTGTGGCGGGCTCGGCGCGGCTGTCACCTGCTCGATCGTCGCAAAGAGACTACCATCCATCGACATACACAGCAGTTTGGAAAGGTCGATACCGACAGATGCGAGTACAGTTCGCGTTGCATCTATCGAAGGCTCCGCTCGCCGCCAAACCTTGACCTGACCTGTGCTACCTGTTGCGATTCGATGGCCGTCTGGACTGATCGCAATCGAATGGATGAAGTCGGGATGTGCGTCCTGGATCACTTGCGTTGGGATAACGTCGAGTGTCCCATCCAACGGTTGAGCTCCGGCAAGCCGCTGTGCGTTGTGAATCACGAGTTGGCCACCCCGTCCAAATGCGATGAAGTCACTGTCGGGAGAAATTGCGACCGCGTAGCTTGCACGCGCATTCTCCGGTAGCCGCAAGTTGGCGTGGTTTGCCATGTTTTGGCTTGGCCCTCGCGATAGTGCCCCGCCTGCAACCCACGCTTTCAGAGTGGCAATTTGAATGGGGCTAAGTCGTTCTGCCCCAACTTTATTGTCAACGGGAGGCATGATCTCCTCCGCAGTATCTGCGGGGCGTGTTACCAAAAGACTCGCATCGACTTTTACCAGATCGAAGACCGGCCCCGAATCGCCGCCACGAATCAAATCCGCAGGCGTTTCAAGATTCAGGCCGCCTTCCGAAAGTTTGGCGTTATGGCATGCGGTGCAATTCTTCCGCAATATAGGCGAGACTGCATCTTCAAAGTACACCGGCGTCTGAGCGACGACAGGATCACTTGAATACATCAAGCCAGCAATTACGAATATTGCCAATGGATTGACGAATCGGTTTGTAAATCGAATGAGTGTTCTCAATTTCATGGTGCATCTCCGATTCGAACGCGCAAGTTAGAGCTAGGCAATTGCAAGGTAATACTCTTTGTCTTTTCTTTTGCCACGGGATCTGTGTTTGGCAGAGAAACAGCCGATTCGCATAAGACTCCGAACATGAATTCTCCGACCGGTGCGTCTTTGGGAATCTGTAATTCGAGAACTCCATCGGCTGCTTTTGAGTCAATTTTTATTTCCGCGGCGGTAGCCTTGGGGGGAGCGTGGTGCAATCGTACCGTAATCACCCCCTCACCTCCAGTACGTCGTGTTACTCGAACAGGAATCTTAAGCGATTGGCCTCGAATGGCGTCCAATCTTATCGGTGATCTAGCATCGAGGTCCTTGGAACCAAGCTCAATTGTCAGTGGGCAAACCACCGAATTGGTTGTCGATAGACTCAAGGAATGTGCGACCTTGGCGATCGGTGAGCGATAGGTATCTATTGCATTCCAGGTGAATTCGAGAGGCGTGGCCGTAACCGCAATCGATTGCTGGCCGATCTCAACGGAGCCTATAATTTCGAGCTTCTCAATTTCTTTTCGTTCTTGAGGAGTTGGTATTGTTCCAGAATTCCAAACGTTAAGTGTCGCAAGATTCTGATCGCGAGCCATCACTCCCGCACCGCCTCGAAAACCATTGGGAAGCCCAGCGATGCTCAGCTCAATCGGTTCGGTGAAGTTATCGAAGCGCAGTGCGTGAACTGAAAACATGATGGAACCACCTGCCCCCATAGTTGGACTGATCGCGCGTGCTAGATCGAGGGTTAACGTCGGATTCGCAATATGAGCACCCAGTGCAAATCCTGGATTCGGCTTTCGAATCTCGAGAGCATACTTTGGCGTAAGAGACGATCGATCCAGCCTTTGTTGGCTGCGAACCTGCAAGCGATAGATCCCTTTTTCAGGAGCTTGAAACACAAACATGGGATCCTTGATAGCGAAACGCATTTCACCGTTACCCACCGCGGGCCCATCATCGTTCTCAACCAGACGATGCAGCGTTTCGTTCGCCTGGCCTGGATTCTCAACACGCAGCGCAACGATCAATCCATCCGAGAGCTCTCCAAGTCGCTGCGACACCATCTCGACAGACACGTCCGCTTTGGCCTCGCATTCAAAATCGAATACGTCAACGTCGTCGTTTGTGTCCCATTCTCCGGAAACAATGGCTGGCCAAGTAACCATCATCGATGTTATTCCAGCGTGCAACGCTTCATCATGCACCACCGTGGGAGCTTCAGACGGTACACGCAGCATTCCGCTCCTCGGATGCCATAAGTACGCGGAGGTCAATGGTTGGTGCAATCCGCTAGTACCATCTCGGAGCGAAGACGCTACTTGACGCCATCGCTCAACGATGCTCAGTTTGACGGCTTCGGCAGACGTCGAGTTGACCAGTTTCAGCGCATAGCGATAGTCGCTGCCACCTCGAAACAAATGATCGTGGACAACTAGTGTGTATTCGGTATCGGCCTTCAAGTCGAACGAAACGGAAGCGTCACGATCATTCGTTGCGCTGCTCGTGGCGATCGTCACATTGCGTGGATTGAGCAATGAAATGACCAGCCGTGCCCTCGAGTCCAAAGCGAAAGCAAAGGATTGAAGCTGGAGTTTCTGATCTTGATCGAATTTCAATCGATAGTAGTTTCGCCCTCGCTCGGGACATTCATCTTGCCAGATCGTTCCTGGCGCAATGTTAGCTGGGTTCACTTCGCTTTCGTTACCGGAGACAACAACCCAGGGCTCACTGGTCAGCATAAAGTTGCGGCTATTGGATAGTCCGTTTGGGCCAAATGCTCGAATTTGATAGAGCCCCGTCTCAGTATCGGGTGGGAACATTTCGGAGGGAAGACCCTGGCGCTTAAAATCCATAATGGTCCCTGCTAGGGCCTGCCCTACACCGCCGCTGATCGGAAGGAGCGCCTGGCCCGACTTGCAACCCAATTGCTGCAAAGCTTGCAATTCAGGAACACCAAATTGAGCAAAGCATGCGGCAGTCAGCACTCCAACGTGTGCAAGGGAAACCGCAATCAGAACAGGCACGGAACGCATTGGACAGAAACTCTTAGGGGGGAGACGATTTCAACGAATTCAGGGTGGGATTTTGGCTTAAGGCCAGTTCGCTGAGTGCATTTTAGCCTCATCGCCATTGCCCCATTGTACTTCATTCTCTCAGAATTATCTCGGATTATTCACACGGTATTTATTGATCAGTCGCAGGGCGTTAGCCTGCGGTTGTGGTCGCAATGACACCTGAATACTCGACTCAACCGAAGAAATGAACATGAATTTACAGGATTTACAGGATAATCGTCGATCCGACTACCCGTTTGGAGAAATCACTGAGAAAATCATCGGTGGTGCACTCGAAGTCATCCATGAGTTGGGATCCGGCGCGCCCAAGGCTGCAAAGGCGATCGCTCCCGAGCATTCATAGTGTTCATTTTATTCGAAAACTATACATAGGTGCTTAGATGCCGAAACGGAGTGAATTCATTGAAAGGTGCTACCAGCCAGAATCCAATTAGCTTGCTCGGGTTTGCGATACTCCTCGATGGTAAAGCCGCTTTCAAGCGATCAGGTCGGCCCCACGTTACGCGTCGTAACCGAGATTCGGTGCTAGCCAGCGTTCGGCGGTCGACATTGGCCATCCCTTGCGCTTTGCATAGTCCTCCACCTGATCTCGTGTGATCTGGTCAACGGCAAAGTATCTGGCTTCAGGATTCGAAAAATAGAGCCCGCTAACAGATGCGGCTGGCCACATGGCAAAGCTCTCCGTCAGACTGATTCCGGCTCGCTTTTCTACATCGAGAAGTTTCCAAAGAGTCGCTTTCTCTGTGTGGTCTGGACACGAGGGGTAACCGGCCGCAGGGCGAATGCCTTGATATTTTTCCTCGATGAGTTCGTCCTTGGAAAGATTCTCCTCAATACCCCACTCGCGTCGAACCCGTTGATGGAGCATCTCTGCAAAGGCCTCTGCAAGCCGGTCGGCACACGCTTGAACGAGAATCGATTTACCGTCTTCCATTTCCGCTCGCAGTTTTTTTGCGATTTCATCGACACCGTGGCCGGCTGTGATCGCAAAGGCGCCTAGGTAGTCCGTTTTGCCATTCGACGAAACGTAATCGGCTAAGCTGCGAAACGAACTTTGGCCAACCCGTTCCCATTGTTGTCGCAACATCTCAAAACGTGCAATTTCCTCAGACTGGGATTCGTCAGAATAGAGAACAATCGTGTCTCCTAGACTTTTGGCCGGAAAAAACCCATAAACCCCATTCAAGAAAATCGAATGATCTTTCTCGAAGCCGTCGAGTACGAGCTGCGCGTCGCTGTATAGTTCCTTTGCAATTTCTCCTACGTAGCTGTCTTCGAATATCTTTGGATACTTGCCCTTTAGCTCCCAAGTCATGAAAAAGGGAGACCAATCGATATAAGGGCGAAGCTCGGCAACGCTCACCTGTATCTCGCGAACGCCAACAAATTTTGGCAGAGGTGCTTTGTACGTACTCCAGTCGATGGCAAACTTTCGTTTTTTTGCATCCGCAAAGTCTACGAACTTACGATCGCGTCGCATGGCGAAACTAGCCCGCTCGTCCTCCTGCTTTGCCTTGATCTCGATTCCAAAATCCGTGCGAGACAATGGATTCACGAGCTTTTCGACGACGGGAACACTTCTTGATGCATCCAATACGTGTACCACCTCATGCTGATAGTGCTGAGCGATTTTGACAGCCGTATGTTTGGAACTCGTTGTCGCGCCACCTATCAATAGCGGGATCGTAAAACCCTCACGTTGCATTTCTTTTGCGACATGTACCATTTCGTCCAAAGAAGGGGTAATGAGTCCCGATAATCCGATGACTTGAGCACCGTGTTTCTTGGCTTCAGCAAGGATCTTTTCGCATGGAACTAAAACGCCTAAGTCGATAACTTCGAAATCGTTACAAGCCAAGACAGTTCCCACAATATTCTTGCCGATATCGTGTACGTCCCCTTTGACGGTCGCGAGCAGGACTTTTCCGCGGCTCGTATGGCCACCCGTCGCTCCGGCCAATTTCTTTTCTTCCTCCATAAACGGAGTCAAATAGGCAACGCTCTTTTTCATTACAGCTGCCGACTTGACGACTTGCGGCAAGAACATTTTGCCTTGTCCGAACAGATCGCCGATCAGATTCATCGCGTCCATGAGAGGACCCTCGATGACTTTGATTGGGCGACCGTATTTCGCTCGGGCTTCCTCCGTGTCGGTAGCGATGTGGTCTGAGATTCCTTTGAGCAAGGCGTGTTTGAGTCGTTCCTCGACCGGCAATTCACGCCAGGCGTCGACCTTCACAGGCGCCTTGTCTTTGGCTTTAACGGTTTCCGCAAAGTCGATGAGCCGTTCGGTAGCATCTGGCCGCCGATTCAGCAAAACGTCTTCGACGCGTTCACGTAGATCCGGCTCAATCTCATCGTAAACTTCGAGCATTTCGGGGTTGACGATCCCCATGTCGAGCCCCGCTTTGATAGCGTGGTACAAGAATACGGCGTTCATTGATTCTCGAACGGTGTTGTTTCCTCGGAAAGAAAACGAGACATTGCTCACGCCGCCGCTGGTTCTTACTCCGGGGCATTCTTTCTTGATGGTGCGAACTGCCTCGATAAAGTCGACGGCGTAATTGGCGTGTTCAGGCAGGCCCGTTCCGACGGTCAGGATGTTCGGATCGAAAACAATATCTTCGGCGGGAAAGCCGTTTTCGGTGAGCAGCTTGTAAGCGCGTTTGCAAATGCGAACTTTGTTTTCGTAGTCAGCCGCTTGGCCTTGTTCGTCGAACGCCATGACGACCGCAGCAGCACCGTGTTGTTGGATAAACTTGGCTCGCCTAAGAAACTCTTCTTCGCCTTCTTTGAGACTGATCGAGTTAACGATGGGTTTGCCAGGTGAATGCCGAATTCCCACTTGGAGAATTTCCCACTTGGAACTATCGATCATCAACGGGACTTTGGCGATGTCGGATTCGTGTGCGATGAGATTGAGGAAGGTGCTCATGGCGGCGGCACCGTCGAGCATACCTTCGTCCATGTTAACATCGATCACATTCGCACCACCGTCGACTTGTGTTTTCGCAACTCGAATCGCATCTTCGAATTTGCCCTCTTTAATCAGACGAGCAAACTTCTTAGAGCCGGTCACGTTCGTACGCTCGCCGACCATGACGAACGGATTGTTAGCACGGAAGACGAACGGTTCGTTGCCCGCATATTGGGTTGAGCGATTGCGTTCTTGTGACTTTCGTGGCGCGATGTCCGCGACAGCTTCACCGATTGCTTTGATGTGGGCCGGAGTACTGCCGCAACAACCGCCCACAATATTTACCCAACCTTGAGTTGCGAAGTCTCGAACAAAACCAGCCATCTTGGATGGCGTTTCGTCAAACTCTCCCATTTCGTTTGGCAAACCGGCATTGGGATAGCAACTGATCGCAGCATCGGAAACATTGGCCAGTCGTTCCAAGTAAGGTCGCATTCTATCACCACCCAAACCACAATTGAGCCCAACGCTCAACATCGGGAAGTGCGAGACTGCGATCCAAAAGGCCTCAAGTTGTTGCCCCGTGAGAGTTACCCCCCCCTCGAAGACCGTAGCTGACAGCATGGTAGGCCATCGACTGCCACGTCGGGCGAATACGTTTTCGATGGCAAGCAAACACGCTTTGAAATTTAACGTGTCGAACGAAGTTTCCGGAAGAAGAATATCCACGCCACCGTCAAGAAGTCCATCCACATTGACTTCATAGCTTGCGACCATTTGCTCAAAACTAAACGGGCGGGTTGACGGATCACCCTTGGCATTCATCGAAAGCTGAATTGCGGTAGGACCAATACTACCAGCGACAAAGCGAGGCTTGGATAGATCGTGTTTTAAGTGAGCTTCAACGGCCGAACGAGCTACCTCGGCACCTGTTTTTGAAATCTCATACGCGAAATCGGAAAGTTTGTTTTCGGCCAATCCAATCAAGCTTGCGTTAAAGGTGTTGGTTTCAATGATGTCCGAACCGGCCGCCAAATACTCAGCGTGAATGCTTCGGATAACATCGGGTTGTGTGAGAACGAGCACATCCGTCGCTTTGGACAAATCGGCTGGATGATCCTTGAACCGTTCGCCGCGAATGGCGGATTCGGGCAATTTCTTTTGGAAAATGAGCGCGCCCATCGACCCATCGAGCAGCAAAACCCGCTGCTCCATCAGTTCTCGCAAAAGTCCATCTGTATCCGATTGTGCCCGAGTCGCCATTCGATTTCCTGTACTTAGATCCTTAACTGGTCATTTACCTAACAATTCTACTTACAGAGCCAAATCATCAAAGTCGCGTTCCCTAGATTGTGGCCGATCGCTGTGCGATCGCCGAGTGGTCGGGTTTCGAACCTGGAATCAGCTCGTTGACAATCCTACGAGATTTTCTGGTTAATTAATCTTTCCAGCCATTGAATAGTTGCCTATAGTTCAGCAGTGCAAACCGGAAACAGTTTGCATCAATGCCCTCCGGTCGTTTTTCCGGCTGAGGGACCATCATTATGCGTTGGCCTAGATCGCAATGGGCAGTGCAGTAGCACGCTTGATCTACGCCAGTCTCGCAGCGGCTCCGTGTCGTGCCGCCTGACGGTCGGAGGAAAAAACATGTGCTGGCCGGTGGTTTACCATCGGCCAGCTTTGTTTTTAGATAACTAAAACTTGTTGGTCCTGAGGCACATGAATCCCAATACAACCGTTGTTGTACAGATGATCGACCATTGCATCACAGACATATGTTCCACGCTGAAGCTAATGCCGCGAAGGATTTGGGAGGCGAAGTTCGTAATGTACTGCATGATCTGGTTTTCGAATCCGATCCATGGGATCTGTCAAAAGTGGAGTGGAAAGAGTTCGCAAACACCCACCTTGAAATGCTAGGTTTTTTGAATTGGCCAAGCAAATTAGGCGGATCGCACCTAATGTAAATCCACATTTAGACTGTCAAATTTGCCGATTTTTCCAAATAAACAACTGTTGGATCCGTTCGGCGAGTCGATTCGACAGAAAATGGGGACGTCGATAGCAAGTGCGCTTGCGGGTGGCGTTACGAGGGATATAATCTTTTGAAGCGATGGGGTTGTAGCTCAATTGGTTAGAGCACCGGACTGTCGATCCGGAGGTTGCGGGTTCGACCCCCGTCGACCTCGCTGAACAAAAACCCCGTGTTTTCCTTATTTTTCTCTGGGAAACGCGGGGTTTTTTCGTTGTTGGACCCAAGAGGATTAGCGTTCGCTAATGGCAAGGTTTCGCACCTTACACGCACTGAGTCGCACCCTGAGTGCTTTTGAAATTGCTGTGGGTCTGCTGTGCCTGTTTTTCGTAGTTCCAACGGTTGAGTGAATGCGCCGCGTATCCTTTCGATTGCCTCTGCCTCACTGCCTGGGAACAAGTGACCGTATCGGTCCATGGTTAGGCGAATGTCGCTATGACGCATGTACTGCCGTGCAAGTTTCTTGTTTTTTGTGCCACCTGGTTTTGCAACTACGAATGGGAACGCATCGGTTAGGTTAAGTTTCCCGCGTGTTAGTGATCGCAACTCATTTGACCTCAAACCCGTTTGGATCGCAGTGCTATTCAACAGCGCTCGAGCCATTCCGCACAATAGCGGTTGATCGAAGCCGGTTTGGAATTTGTTCGCGACTAAGAGAATTGGGTACTCGTCATCTTTGAATGCCTCTCGAATATCGCAACCCTTTAGGTTCGGGTTCAACATCATGCTGTTTTCGGTGAATGGGTCCGAGGATGATTCTGTATCAATCACTTCACCCGAGAATGCAACCAAGGCTTTGAGCGGATACTCACAACAACACTTGTGTGTGCCAAACAGTCTTGCCGGCACACACACAAAGTCATAGGGCGACACAAGAGGACACAAGAAGGACACAAGAAAAGGACACAAGGGCCATCCATCTTACTGAGGCCGAAATCGATTCCAAAATTCTATCCCTAAATGCATCTCCAACGATCGGAACAGAGCTCTACGGCGAATTCCGCAATAAGAAATCGCCCTGCCCGGACGACGGTGCCTAGAATCAGACAACGAAACTACCCCTGTCGATTTCATTCAACCAAACAACGGTGGCTGAAAAGCAATTGGCGGAGGACTTACATCACGCTGGTAGAGGCGAACCGCCCGTGCGGTAACCGCTCTGCCCTCGACGTATCGCTTCCTGAGCAAGTGACTCCGGTGTCCCGGCGACACGTTTGAAGATCTTACCGAATCGCTTGACTAAATCGCACCACAATTCGCCTGATAGTCCAACTCGTTCCAGGATCGGTGCCAAATCGCTTGGGATCCGGCCCTTCTTGTTGTCGCGGCGTATCTGCCTGCC
>CAMDKL010000022.1 GCA_945900945.1 Pirellula staleyi DSM 6068 | reverse complement strand
GTTGTCGATTGGAGGAAGCCCAGGCAAGACAACAAGCAACGACTACGTCGGAACCTCTGGAGAAGATTCCTCCCGAGTAGAAATCGACCAAAATCTAGTCGGGAAATTTAGTTGTCGCTAATGCGGATATCTAGTTGTCGCCGAACACCGACCATTTTTCCAGCGGTAAACTTTCAAGAGCCAGGTCTCGTACAACCGGGCGGAGATCGCGTTTGCCGTCATATACACTGCCATCTGGGTAGACGACAGTCATATGCAGCTTGCGTCCATTCAAACGTGGATCCTGAGGCATTGAAGGTCCTCAAAGTTGACACACTCTACCCCACTCACGTGGGAGCCATTGACGCATGTGACTCGTTCAACGAGACATTCCCGACCGCGTGAGGTATTGCATTGATGTGAAAAGTGATCAGAAACGGTAAGTAGTTACGCTGCTATGCGTCGTTCGTTCGTATTCAGAAGTTGCCCTCCCTGCATTGTGTAGACTTCGTCAGCCAGTGCGATGAGTGCTTCGCGGTGCGTAATGATGATAATGGTCAGTTGGCCCTTCATCGATTGCAGTGTTTCGCGGATTTGAATTTCGCTGGCCATGTCGATTTGGCTAGTCGATTCATCCAAAATGAGAATCTCCGGTTTGCGTAAAATGGCTCTGGCTAAAGCAATCCGTTGGCGTTGGCCGCCACTGAGTCGCTGACCGGATTGGCCAACGATGGTGTCGTATCCGTCGCTTAGCGAGTCCTTTACGAACTGATGTGCATGGGCAAGCTTGGCCGCTTCGATAGCTTCCTCTCGCGTACTTGCAGGACTACCGTATTGAATGTTCTCAAGTACCGACCGGTTGAAAAGCTCCGTACTTTGACTTACTAAAGCGATACGATTGCGAAGGTCCTGGGTGGCCATTTTGCGAACATCGACACCATCCATCGCAATGGATCCTTCCACCGGATCGTAATAGCGGCACAGCAACTGGATGAGCGTTGATTTTCCGCTTCCATTGGAGCCGAGAATAGCGATGGTTTTCCCGAATGGGATGTTGAGTTCGATGTTTTTTAGAATGGGATGTATTGGGTTGTAATGAAAATTGACATTGAGTAGCGAAAGGGAAGAATGGCGTCCTTTTAATCTAATCGGATTGGCAATTTGCGGCAGAACTGGTTTGGAGTGTAAGATTGCATAAAGAAAATTCGCCGCCATGGCACCTCCGAAAATCGATACCGAAACCCCCGAGAGTTTCCGTAGAGGATCACTGGCGCCGATCAATAGACCGAAAAAAATGAGCAAGTCGGTGACGCTCATTGGCTTGTCGCAAATCTGCATAAAGAAGATATGCGTCTCTTTATTAACGACCAGATATGCACCTGCGCAGACCGTGATTGCAACCATTCCAACGCCGATCAATTCCGTGAAGGGCTTGCTCAGACCTGTGTAGAAAATCATTTTGAGATTGATGCGTCGCATGTCGTTGGTGCATCGACTGAATCGTTCTTTCTCGTGCTGTTCCATTGTGAACGCCTGGACGGTAAATATATTGCTCAAGGCTTCCAAGAGCACCTCGTGGAATCCAGCATTCCGCCCGAGGATGGACGCGGCGATCGATCGGATTTTTCGATTGAAAACCATCACTACCAAGATGAGCAATGGAACAAGCACGACGGACAGCAGCAGCAATCGCCAGCTAATGAAGCAAGCCATAATCAGGCATGAGAGGATCCGCAGTGGCTCCCGAATTGCCGCACCGAAGAGACTCATCATACCACTCGCGAGGCCATCGGCCGCCGAAGTGATGGCAGCCAGTAGTCCGCTTGTCCCGAACGTCTGGTAGGTTTTACGGTCCATACCTAGTGCAACGTCAAAGACTTTCATGCGCAAGCCACGAACAATGCTTGTCGAAACGTGCCCGATGAGGAGGTCGTTGGCCAGCATGAGCAAGTGCTTTACCAGGGTGCTGACCATCAAGAGTCCCATGATATAGCAAATGGTACGAAACGGATCACGAGGTAAGAGGGCGTTGGCCCAACGCAATCCCCAAGTTCGCCAAGCGATGCTCGATTGTTCGGTCCGAATTTCCTTCTCGATGGACTCGACTGAATCAGCCAGTGGAGTATGAGGTACTACTTGCTTCTGCAATTCAAGTTGTGTGATTTTCGCATTGCTAGCGTCGATACTTTTTTCGAACCAGCTCTGCATCGACTCTCCCTTGAGGGTCATATCGATGACGGGGTAGAGGGCACCGATATTGGATCCCCATAGGACCGCTATTCCAACCGAGCAAAGCGTGGCCAGAACGATCGTTGGCGTGTGGTGAATGGAATCGCGAATCGCCGTCCAAAAATTTTTCATCGTGTATTCGACATCCCTGACCTGTGTCCGAGGAGAACTCCCCAAAACCAATACCTCTTGGAATTTCGGTATCGCAAAAGCGACCACACGAAGTCAAGAGCATTCCTGCGTGCGCAGCTATCCCCACGATGGCCTTAGCTTTTGTTTGCCAAGACAATCCTGGCAACCGAACGATTCAATCAGCGATCGCTGGAGTAAAAATCGACCGAGAGACTTGGTGGTCGCTCGTACCAAAAAGTTGTTGTAGTCAAACAGAACCGAATGACGTTCATGCGCTCTTGAGTCTGGCACTGCTGCTCTCGCATAGGCTCAAACTGTGCAGCAATACTTCTTTTGTACTTTCCCTCCAAGTGATCGGGGAAATTTTAGGTAAAATACTTCTATCTTTGTTGATATACTCTTTTTCCCAATTTTCTAATGCAGCCGCCAATGACTTGGAATTTCCTAGTTCAAAGTACTCACAATTATTCCCGCCTACTTCGCGGTGGATGGGAATGTCGCTAACGATCAACTTTTTGCCATGCCAGAGTGCCTCTACGATTGGCAGGTTGAACCCCTCCACGAACGAGGGGCAAACTACAGCCTTTGCATTGCTGTAGCAGTAATGAAGTGACGAATCATCGAAATCATGATAAACGAACAACTCCTGTCCGAACCGCGAATGGGCTTTGATTCGCTTAAGCAGATCTTCCGACATCCATCCGCTTCCGCCCACCAAGCAGAGCTTTGCTTTTGGATTTGTCTTCCATAAAATCTCGAAAGCTTCCAACAAGGTAGAGTGATTCTTTCTTGGATCAAATGTTGATACCATCAAATAAGGAGGATTCTCGATTCTCCCGAAAAGTTGTTTCGCTTCGACTCTCACTTGACTAGTCGACTTATCAAACTCCGCGCCGAGTCGAAACGACTCGACTCTGGGCAGCATGGATCGATTAGGAAACAGTCTGGGAAGCTCTCGTCTTAATTCGTCGCGAACGGTCTTAGAGATTGCTATCAGCAAATCGGCGTTGTCCAAGACGTTTCGAAGATATTCTAGAAAGACCTTATCGCTCCCGGCTCGTACAAACTGAGGATGCGTTATTGGAATTAGGTCGTAAATCACTACCGCAATTTTCGCACCGTTGTTACATGCTTCAGCGGCAAAATTCCAAACCTGAGGATATGCCCAATACGCATCTGGCAGAAGCAATACGTCATTCTCACCAATCGTGGAAACAGATAACGATTGCTCTAATTTAGAAATTCCTTTTTTTCGTTGGCGTTTGATCCAACGAAATACTCCGCGGTGTCCTGGGTCAGGCAGCAACCATCTCCGAAGTCTCGCATTCGGCACCAGTCGACACAGCTGCTTTGCACATAGTTTGTACCACATCGGAACATGTTTTAGGAAATCCAGCGGCTCATTTAACGCAGGATCCGTCCAAGTGTCGGTGTCTACTTTTCTAAAGGAATTCCCATCCACAATAATAGGGACGACTTCCACTCCGAGTTGAATTTCAAGCCTTTTTGCCTCGCGAATTATGCTCCTCACTACACGTTGAACTCCGGTCTTCAATCCGTACGTCAAGGTGTGCGTACAATCGATCAATAATCTTTTTGCACCTTGTTCCATAGCAATCCTCTATCGAATGTTTCCCCATGGGTGTTGTAATACCCAAGACCCTTTAATTCCAAGCTGGCGTCGGTTACCAGCACAACTTCGAAGCCAACTCAATGACGATTCACCATGCTTTTTCACTTCACGTCTAGCAAACTATGCACAGCTCTGTTTGTGTTTTTGCAGATGAAGCCCATCCCTCTCAATTATCAAACCGATTGAGGTAGACGTGTATTTATCAAAGAGCTTTAGTTTCATATGGATATTATGACCGTAAGGCATCGTGTCGATGTACTTGTCCTCTTTATGCCCACCTAGGTCCAGACAAAGTGGCTCCACCCGGTGACCAAGCGATCTTAATTCCGAGATCATATCCTCGATGTCATTGCGGCGGAAGATTACCGTGGGTCCAGTAGTGATAGTGTCATCGTTGGAAGTTAAATTGAATTCCGTTGTGTGAATTCCGATTCCCCCTGGCTTCAAACACTTCACTTGCTCCATCAAGAAGTGATGTCCTTGCTCAATCGACCCGCAGTGTTCAAACGAGCAACTCGACCATGTAAAATCGAAGTCTCGTAAATCTGCCGGTATATTGTTCATGTCTACAGGGCGATAGCTGACGTGCTCGCGAAAGATAGCAGGGGCGCAAATCCCTCTTTTGTTGAGCATTTCAAGGCTATTCGTGAGTTGATTTGTTTTTGCCCATGGAGCGGCGCGCGGATCAGACACGTCAAGATCCGTTGCCACTACTTTACATCCATAGGACGCCATGAGTGAAGGGAGAGGCTCCTCCCCGACCGCAAATCCTAGTCCCCTTTTGCCTGGCTGAAGTAGGTCACGCTCGTAAAGGCCCTGGAGTATATAACAAAATTCCCATAGCTTGCGATGTAAACGCCAGCTCTCATGAAGCTGGGCCGCCCAAAAGCGGAATGCCAAACTCTCCATATGTTCTTTTGTTGCAAAGCCACTTAAAAGTTGCCCTTGACGCGAACTTTGATTCTCAGGGAACTGCAATCTCCCGTAATCTGGCTTGTTGATTGAATAGATTTCGGGCTCGTGGGGGCCTTGCATAATAGGGAAGTTTCCCCAGGTACCCGTCGATGGATTTCTGAAGAACGTCTTTTTGAAGTGGCGAAACAATTCCGAGACCTTTGACATGACCATTCCTTTCCTTTCCCACAAGGCGTTATTTTGGAGTAATCGGTCACCCCAGAAACGAACTCATCGATTACCGTCCCAGGATGGTAGTTTGCATCTGTCTTTGGCGTCAAGTCCGGATTTTTATCGGGCGAAACAAAAAGTTTCAGAGGCGATTTTCAGTATTGACTTGAATGCTTGCTTCTTCCTACCGTTCGTCCTTACCTCAAAAGACGTGGCATAACTTAAGGGAGCGAACACAGGGGAGCGACGAATGGATACTCGATTGGTTGTTATTTGTGCGGCAGGGTGCGGATCGCGCCTCGGTGCTAACCGTCCCAAATCGCTTGTAGAAGTTGGTGGTAAGTCCATCCTCGAGTGGCAGCTCATGCACATTGT
This sequence comes from Pirellula staleyi DSM 6068, assembly GCA_945900945.1. Classification (GTDB taxonomy): domain Bacteria; phylum Planctomycetota; class Planctomycetia; order Pirellulales; family Pirellulaceae; genus JBKCUI01. The sequence goes on along the minus strand of CAMDKL010000022.1, from coordinate 46,949 downwards.
TCCTGAAAATGTTCGGGTCAAGGTTGTCGTTGGGTTTCAGGGTGAAAGCGTCGCGAGGATGGCGAGAAGATTCCGCCCTTCGGTAACAGTCGTCATCAATGATGAATGGAAATCAACCAAAACGGGATGTAGTCTTTCTTTGGGTATTGCAGGCGAGACAGATAGGTGCGTTTCGCTCGACGGGGACTTGCTAGTTCGCCCAGTTGACTTCCAATCAATCCTGTCCAAGGATGTGGATACCGTCGGCGTTGGCGATGTGAATTCGGAGCAACCTGTTTATGCCGTTCTCGATGCTTTTCAATGTTGCCGTCAGCTAACTTATTCTGAGCCGACTCTTTACGAGTGGACCGGTCTTGTCAACTTCAATCCTCAATTCATGCGGCCACACCGCGGTAATGTATTTGAAATGATCGAATCATTACTACCGTGCGCTTCTATGCCTGTTCAATGTGTCGAAGTGGACACACCTCGCGACCTAGCGAATGCAATGGTTGAATGGAATCAGATAAATAGGCCGGAGGGACGGATTGAAAGATACAATCGTGCTGGATAAGGAAAAAATCGATTCGTTTTGGAATGCGAGAACTCGAATTCAAGATCGACGCATTGCGACGAATTACCGGGACGATGGTCGTCTACAACTCGATGTCGATTTCGTTCGGAACTACGTATCGGTCAATTCAAGTGTTTTAGACATGGGCGCAGGTACATGCACGCTTTCGATCAAGCTTCTCCCCTTCACTCGCAAGGTGGTTGCTGTTGAAAAATTTGCTGGCTTTCTGCACGGCTTGCAGCAACATGAAAACCTACAATGCATTGTATCCGATGTCGTGGAATATCAGTCTGCTGAGCGATTCGACGTGATTCTGCTCTTTGGTGTTGCCAACTTTTTAACTATCTGCGACGAGCTACGACTATACGAAAACATAAGCTCCTTGCTTTCTTACCAAGGTACGTTGATCGTCAAAAACCAGTGCGGAGTCGCCAAGGAAGTCGTTGTTGACAAGTACTCCGAAGAGCTTCAGCAGCACTATCATGCTCGGTATCCCCATGTTGACAGCCAACACGAAATCTTGGGGAAATTCTTCGACGTTGAAAGGCTCGATATCTACCCTCCGAATCTGAATCGTTGGCAGGACACTCACTTTTATGCGTTTGTTTGTACTCGAAAAGGAATAAAGAAATACGAGTCAGAACAACCTAGGAGCAGTTTAGATTGATGCTTCTTGGACGTACTATGCACGCGGATCAAATGGTTCCCGATAGAAACGCACCGTTATCCGATTCGTGGTGGAAATCCTACACGAACAAGGAGACTTATCTCATTCGCGATCTATGTGATTTGCAATCTCTTGAGCGACGAATTCGTCCAACTCTGATGCGTATTGATTCCGAATTAGTGGTGCAATTTCTCTTGGAAGACCAAGCATCGCTGCGGTTGCTTGCACAAATGAGTAATCCGTGTGTGCGGATAAGGACGGACACGGTAGAAGGCATCGGGAGCGAATTTCGAAAGAAATTTCATAGAGCCGGATTTTACGAAATCCTCCGATACTCTAATTGCAATTCTGAGTACAAGTTAAATGACTCGTCGATCGAAGTGATACCGACGGGTGAACTACACATAGAATCAAACGACGCCGGAATTGTTAGCACCACCTCAGTCGATCAAGTGTTCTTTGCATCGAGATACCCCTGCTATTCGCAACTAGCTTGGAATTGGGTTTATGGTTCAGCACTTTGGAAGCAGAGCACGCCCGGATCACCTCACTCGGGAAATGTTGTTGCCTCTCCTTTTGGAGCTATGCTAGCGATTCATCAAAACAATCAATTGGCGCCATTCAAACCGCATCGCGTAACTGCAACCTTTGAGTGGAGTAAAAATGATTCTACTGCTGGAAACGCCTCCATCGTCGGATCGTATTCCGGACCGGGGGATTCGAGTATGTTGCTTGCCATGATTGAACCAATTCACGAGAATCAGGCCGTTGCGACTCTTTGGAGATGCGTTGACAAGTGGGAACCAATGATTCAGGTTAATATAAGTGGAGTCAGCGGATCGCAGGCTGAGGAATCGCTCGTCCAAGCAGCAGACATATCTCTAGAAATTGACCACGAAACTGTATCTGTTTATTTTTCAGGGGAAAAAATCATGGAGTTGAGCGAGACACAGGTCCCACGAAGGCTTTCTTCGGGCATAAGAATCCTTGGGCAAAGAGTCGCAATCAAAGGCCTAAGCCAACAAGCAGTCGGCAGCTATGAGCATTAGTAAGGTCGTTACCTCCGGTATTGCATCAGAGTACGTGTTATCTGAGTTCGCTTCTTTTTTGCGAGGAAAGGGGATAGAGGTAATTCAACTCGACTTCGCAAGTGTGACCACAGATCCGATACCCATTCTCAGATCCTTGGCTGGAGAATGCGTAACCTACATAACCTCTGCTCATTTGAGCATCACCCGACGACTCGCATCGATTATCGCTCCCCACTTAACGCAATTGTACCCATACTACCTTTGTCCCATCGAAATTATTCCAATACTCCGTCCACGAAAAGCGGTTTACGCACCTCACGACTTGTTGGCACCCTTTGGCGAAGAATCATGCGATGAGTATCGCTATCTAGACATGTTTGACGGAATACTTACCCCATACGAACTGGACTTTCGCCAAGGACTCTTGCCATCCCGTTGTAGAGTACTTAACGCAGGTTGGATCAAGTTCAACGATCAGTCGAAGGCCTTTCCTTTAAACAGTTCTACTCCCGTGATAAATGGTAACCGAACTAGTTTCTGCATGAGTTTTGTTCAGCACTTTCGCGGAAAGTATGGCATCGAGGGAACCATCGAATACTATCGCCCCATTTTCGAGTTGCCTGTCGTTGTAAAGCTTCCTGCCTGGAAGGGAATTGAAGACCTCGAACAGGCGATCGAATCTTCGACACCCTCCCAGATCGTTCCTTCTTCGGTGAATTCCATAGAGTTAATAATGAGCTCGGACATTGTGCTCTCAAACGGTGCCTCCTCTACTTTGGCAGAGGCTTGCCTCATGGGAAAAAAGTCGATTTGTTTACAGGATTCGGAAACGGAAGACCTAGAGTTAACACGCCATAAGCTAAAGAAATTCGATTCCATCTTGTTTCATGATTACAGCCAACGGCAGTCACCTATCGAGCTCCTACTTCCAAAGTTGGATCCTTGTGTTTTGCGACAACCGCAGTTCGATTTCCAACGCGTTTTCGACTTCATTTGCTCTCTCTAGCAAGTCCGTAGCAATGTGTGAAAGCGGTACAAAAAGGCAGGCGTCGATCACAAGTCGGGCCGGAGCTAGGCACTTTTCGAATAAAAGCTCGGCTTGACGCCAAAGAAATGATTTGCTATCCCTCTGTGATCATCAGCATTCTTCACGCGTATGACTTGATGTTTCGGCGACGATGAGCACTCGTGTTAAGCACGCACAAGATTGACTATATTAATGAATTCGCGACTCCAAAGGATGGACGCAAAAGAGAATCCGCCGACGCGGTTGTTCGTCGACGCTTCGCATACAATCGCTTCTGGAAAGAACTCCGGTATTGAGCGGGTCGTGCGAAATATACTTTCCGAATGTGGTCGATGGTGTGAACACGAAGGTTTGCCAAAACCGCAATTGGTAACCCACCACTCGGATCAGTTTGTCGCCGTCGATGATAATTTGGCTAGCCATTTCTCGAAATTGGCTTCGATCGAATCCAATGTCCGACGCTCTCTGCCTAAATGGTATTCTCAAATCGCCGATTGGATTTGTCGACGAACGAGCTCGAATCGGATACGTAAATGGTTGATGCCACAGGCTGGGCACCTCGGGCTTTTTAAACTACCCCATACCGCATACTCGTATCTCATTAAACAATCCCTCGCGTTTCGGGCACAGGCGATTCAGCCCAATGAAAACGACCTGTTCGTCTTGCCCGACGCCTACTGGACCAAGCGCGGTGTTTGGCAAGCTGCTGCGGCCGCTCGAAAGAAGGGAGCCACTGTCGCGACCGTCATCTATGATCTGATTCCGTTGACACATCCACAGTACGTCGGCGTGAAGCGGATGGAGGGTTTTCGACGCTATCTTCACCACGCAATTGAAAACTCGGATCTCCTCGTCACGATTTCGCAAACCGTTGAGACGGAAGTCAAAGACTACATTCAAAAATTTCATTCCGAATTGACCAGCGTCCCAACCGCGATCAGACACCTCACACTTGGGGCGGAATTGAAATTGGTTGACGGTGAGGTTCGTACGGACGTTCGAGATTTATTCTTGACAGATCCTTCGAGCTCGGACCCTAAAAATCCGTACTTGATGGTGGCCACGTTCGATCCACGAAAAAACCACCACTATCTGCTGGATGCCTTCGATCTGCTTTGGGAAACTCGAAATGATCTTCGACTTTGCTTGATCGGCCGAGTTGGCTCGCTCTGTGAAGAGGTCGTTCACAGGATTCGAAATCATCCTGCCTATGGAAAGCAACTCTTCGCTTTTCACGATATCAAGGACTCTGAACTACAGCATTGCTACAAATCATGTCGTGGCGTCATTTTCCCGTCGATCGTTGAGGGGTTCGGACTGCCGATCGTCGAGTCGCTATGGTTCGGTAAAAAGACGTTTGCGAGCGATACACCGATCCATCGCGAAGTGGGTAGAACGGATTGCGTTTACTTTGTCTTGAATGATCCCTCCACCCTCGTCGATGAAATCGAAAAGTGGGAGTTGGTCGCGGATCAATCGGATGGCAAACTGCCAATGCGTACACCGACAACTTGGGAAGAATGCAGCCGACTGTTGATTTCGCATTGTGTCAACGCTCAGAAGTCGCTGAAGAGCCGAACCGCTTGAATCACGTAGGTCCGTTCGCCAGACTGAAGCCCATGTTTAACCGATCGAGGCCCTCAAGCCTCGATCGCGGGCGGCGGATAGGTAGCCGCTAGTGTTGAGTTGAGTTGGAATGGGTAGCAGAGCCGCTTGGCACGCACGCCGCTCCGCGGGTTAAACAAATCGCAATGGATCACTACCCTGTTTAACCGATCGAGGCGCTCAAGCCTCGATCGCGGGCGGCGGATAGGTAGCCGCTAGTTGGAGTTGAGTTGGAATGGGTAGCAGAGCCGCTTGGCACGCACGCCGCTCCGCGGGTTAAACAGGTCGCAATGGATCGCAACCCTGTTTAACCGATCGAGGCCCTCAAGCCTCGATCGCGGGCGGCGGATAGGTAGCCGCTGGTTGACGTTGAGTTGGAATGGTTAGCAGAGTCGCTTGGCACGCACGCCGCTCCGCGGGTTAAACAAGTCGCAATGGATCACTACCCTGTTTAACCGATCGAGGCCCTCAAGCCTCGATCGCGGGCGGCGGATAAGTAGCCGCTAGTGTTGAGTTGAGTTGGAATGGGTAGCAGAGTCGCTTTGCACGCACGCCGCTCCGCGGGTTAAACAAATCGCAATGGATCGCAACCCTGTTTAACCGATCGAGGCCCTCAAGCCTCGATCGCGGGCGGCGGATAAGTAGCCGCTAGTGTTGAGTTGAGTTTGAATGGTTAGCAGAGTCGCTTGGCACGCACGCCGCTCCGCGGTTTAAACAAGTCGCAATGGATCGCTACCCTGTTTAACCGATCGCACCGCTCTTCCAAACACAAACGCGGCCGAATTCGCCAGGATTGGTCTTGAGGAAATTCGTTTTGGGAAGCAAGCTTGAGTTGGGCCAATGAGAGCTGTGAGCTCTCCTAGGTCAAATCTCATTGCGGAGCTAGTTACTCTGCAATGAGGCGATTTTGAAAACAGCCTCCATCCGGTAGGAAGCAAACCGGAATCCATTGCAATCCGACCTGCGAAAACGCAAACCGGATATCAACCGCCAACCAGTCAAACCCACTCTAACATTCGTCGCTTCACTAGTCTATGAAAAGCAAAAAAAAGTGACCATCTCTTGTTCGCGACTTGTTCATACCACCGTTAGTCGCTGGTATCACTGCAATTCTCGCTGTGTTCGTCGAGTTCATCTTATGGGAAGCGGATCGCCTTATTGCTCGTACTTGTCAGTGTCGAGTGCCATTTTTTCCATCTTATGAACCACGTCCGCAGCCTCGAGCAGCGACGCCATCATTCTTTTGATGACCGGTTCGACCTCGCCAAGACTTTGCGTGGCAAAGCTCTTGGCCGTTTCGTCGTTCCAGGTTTCCGCAATGATGTCGGTGGACTCCCGCCATTTGCTCAACGTACTCTGCAGCCGACTGCGGCAACCCACCAAATCATTACGACATCGTGTATCCATAGGTCTTTCTTTTCAATTAAAAGCGACGATATTGCGATTCGCGACGGTGACGCACGTATGTCAGCATGTCCTCTGGCTGACACTGCTGGCCGGTAGGAAATCTGAGTCAATGGACGCAATGTCCGGCTGAGGACAGCCGGACCTACGTGATATGTCCGGCTGAGGACAGCCGGACCTACGCGGTTAACCTTCGACGCTGGCGAGGAACAGTTGAAGTGCTTGTTTGTTGGCTGCAACGTCATGCACACGCAAAATTTGAATGCGATGCAAAGCAAGTGCTAGGGAGACTCCAATGGTTCCAAAACAACGGTCGATGTCTTTGTTACCCAGCACCTTTGCGATGACTCCCTTGCGAGAATGACCGATCAATACAGGACGTCCCGTTGTGTGGAATTCGCCTGCCCTTTGTATGATGTCCAAATTGTGCAAGTGTGACTTGCCAAAACCGATTCCAGGATCGATGCAAATCCTCTCGGGTGCAATCCCTCGTTGCATGAGCCAGCGATCACGAGCGTTCAAGTAGCCAACGATTTCGGCTACTACGTCCGAGTAGGCAGGGTTGTCTTGCATCGTTTGTGGTGTACCCTGCATGTGCATTACACAAACTCCCGCTTGCCTTGTACTAGCAATCTCGATCATTGCCGGATCCGACTCAAGGCCTGAGATATCATTGATGATTTCTGCCCCTAAATCGATTGCGGCGGACGCAACGTCCGCTTTGGTCGTATCGATGGATATTGGAATGCTGATTTTGCCTTGTAACTTCTCCAGAACCGGCACTACGCGACTCAGTTCCTCGGTTTTGGAAACCACTTGACTATACGGTCGAGTACTCTCGCCTCCAATGTCCAGGATGTCTGCGCCCTGATCCTCAAGTCGCATTGCCTGATCGACTGCAGATTGAATAGTAAAGAAATGACCTCCGTCGGAAAAACTATCCGGAGTCAAATTCAGGATCCCCATGATCAATGGCATTCTGCCGAAGATCAATTCTCGAGTTCGCAACCTCCACCGGTTCGCGACAGTTGGGGCCATTTTCGGGTCGATTGAGTTCGGGTTAGACAAGACATTAAACGTAATTAGGAGTCGGTGGCCGATAGTGGTCTATATTGATGGACCGGAACCAATCGATGGTCTTTTTAAGACCATCCCGAAGCGGAACCTGTGGCTCCCAGTTTAATTGCTTTTTGGCAAGTGTGATATCCGGGCGCCGACGAGCCGGGTCATCGGGGGGAAGCGGGCGCCTTTCTAACGGAACTTTACAGCCCGAAATCTCCATCACCAGCTCAGCCAATTCGCGAATCGTGAACTCGCCCGGATTGCCTATATTCATCGGTCCGATGAAGTTCTGTTCATTGTTCATCAAACGGAAGATCCCCTCCACCAAGTCATTTCGGTAACAGAAGGAACGCGTCTGCTCTCCCTCGCCAAAAATAGTTATCGGCTGCCCTTGAATGGCTTGTCGAATGAAATTAGAGACGACCCGTCCGTCATACGGGTGCATACGAGGACCGTATGTATTGAAAATACGGACGATTCGGATATCGACTTTGTTCGTTCGATGGTAGTCCATGAACAACGTTTCCGCAACGCGTTTTCCCTCGTCATAGCAAGACCGAATTCCGATCGTATTGACGTTTCCCCAGTAGGATTCGGGTTGTGGATGGATGAGCGGATCGCCATATATTTCACTGGTACTAGCAAGAAGGATTCGAGCACCGCAACGTTTTGCGATACCGAGCATATTGATCGAGCCAAGCACGGACGTTTTAATCGTTTTGATCGGGTTGTATTGGTAGTGACCGGGTGCTGCTGGGCATGCCATGTGGTAGATCTGGTCCACCTCGAGGAAGATGGGCAACGTCACATCGTGCCGAATCAATTCGAAGTTTGGCCGGTGAAGTAAATGAGCTACGTTGCTTTTCTGCGCGGTAAAAAAGTTGTCGAGGCAAATGACTTCATGACCGTCGTCAACGAGCCGGTCGCACATGTGCGAGCCAAGGAAGCCAGCACCGCCTGTTACAAGAATCCGTTGAAGTTGGGTCATGATTTACAACCAATTGAGGGGCTAAACGCTGGGCTCATTCGCTTTTGCTGAGAATGTTTGAGAGCAAAGGCTAAAAACTTGATTATCGATTGACTCACAGGTACAATCCTCGTAGAAATTGCTTGTTTGACGTAATTCGAACCAACACGGTTACGGTTGCGTATGTCGTAAGAATTGTGTGGATTCCATGGGATTTACAGATTAAGGCATGCCTAATCCGCTTCCATCCGTTACTTTCAGGAGATCGATCAAGAATGAAGTCTTTTAAGTTAGGTCTATTGGCTATGGCATTGGTTTCAGCTGGCACAACATTGCGAGCTGACGATGCCAAGGGCAAGTGCGATGCAGCATGTGCTGCTGGTACAGGAACTTGTCCAGTCACTGCTGGAATGGCAAAGCTACCAAAGCTTGTCTACATGGTCGGTACGAAATCGCTTTGCTGTGAAGAGTCCGCAAAAGCCGTCGCAACAGAAACCGCCTCCAAACTCGAGTATGTTGTCGGCACCGAAAAGTTTGACAGCTCTGACAAAGCGTTTGCTAGCCTTGTAGCACAGACAGAAAAGTATGTTACCGCTTTTGCAACTCCAAGCACTTGCAGCATTTCAGGCCAAACAACGATTGCTGGCGAATCGTTGACTTGCTCCGTGGCAGCTGGAGAAGTCGCAAGCAAAGTCAAAAAAGCCATGGATAGAGTCGTTATCTCCTATAAAGTAGGTGGTCAGAGCTGTAATTGCCCAGTTGAAGCCAAGGCTTTGGCTATCTCAAAGAAAGCGAAGACTCTTTTTGTTGTAGAAAACGAAGAAACCGAATGCGATCAAACAGCGAGATTGAACTTGGCACGCGCTAAGTACAAAGCCGCGTTGTTAGCAATGGTTCCCGCTAAACCAGAAGCCAAGACTGCGGTTCAGTAGTCTTCAGTTCAAAATGAGTATTCTAATTAGATAGGCCTGTGGGAAACCGAGGCCTATTTTTTTGCCACAAATGCCCATGTCCGATCGAAGATTGTTGGTCGAAATCGGTGTTTTTGCAGAAATGGACTTGCCCAAGACCTTCCTAATGCAATGGTTACAGTCGCTTCAAACGGATCCCTAACGGGTCGTTCTTTGTCAAATGCGAAAAATAAGTTTATGTTTTGGTTGACCCAGGACCCGGGTAAGGCATCTGATTAATGCATGCTTGTCTGCATCCTCATTTCCAGGCCGTGGGCAAGTTGCCCTCATCCAGTCCAACCAGGAATAGTAATTTATGAAGTTGATACCCAAACGACTTTCGGTGGTTGCCACCGCCGCTTGCATTGCGTTGTCGGTAACGACTCAGACCTGTCACGCCGGACCGTGGCCCGATTCGCTTTTCGGAGATCGACCGCCAGCATATCCAGTTGGCGTTCCTGTTAATAGTCAGGTTGCAGCTTACTCACCAGGCGGCTATCCGACATTGGGCTACGTTCCACCAAGCTACGCAAATTTGAGAAGCCCTCAAGTGCTTGGCTACGGCAATTATACCTCACCTCCGACCAACAATGCTCCATTGTTAGCTCCAGGCTTTCCCCAGCCTGTCTTTGGACACTTGCCAACCGCCGCTTACGATTCGCAGTGGGCTCGCACGCCAGTAACCTACTATCGTCCAGTAACTGCGTTCGACCCACGATACGGAACAACAGTAACAAGTCTTCAACCGTGTACTTCCTACCAGTACCAAGCCCTCCGTCAACCGGTAATTGCACCTCGCCCCGTGCTGGGTGAATATGGCCTGCAAGCAAACCGTTGGCCATCCATCACCGGACCTGGGTACTATCCGACCGGACTAGCCAACCCAGCGAGGGTCGCACCTGTAGCACAGCCGTACCAGACCGTTCCCAACGTAGGCATGTCAATCAATGGTCAAACGAGTACTCTCTCATCATCGATGGGCTCGGTCGGCGTATCAAGCGGAATGCCCTCGTCAACGATGTCATTGAAAACGATGCCGAATAACCCAGCGTACATTGGTCAACAGTACCCTGTCCAACAGTACCCTGTCCAACAGTCGTACTACAACGGCCAAAACTACAACGGCCAAGTCGTAGTGAATCCAACATACTCAAGTGGTTTATCGAGTTCGCCGAACGTAGGATGGTCGAATCCGACGGTTGGATATGGCGTTATTCCATCGGCCGCTTGGATGCCCTCGACGCCTGCATGTTCCAATGGCGTGTGTCCCCAACCCACTTACCCCCAACTCACGAACCAAGTTTCCACTCCAACCATCCCAGGCGCCATCTCGGTGACGCCAGTCGGCCCACCGACTTATTCCGCCATGCCAAATCCGAATTACGGACCAGGCAGTTTTGCACAACCGAATAACACCGCTTCCGGGACGACTGCGGCACCACCGGCCAATGGACAAGTTTTCCCACCCAATCAAGTATTTCCTCCGAACTCGAACCTAAGCGACCCTGAATCTACCAGAACGCCTAGCTTAGGATTGGGAGGCAGTGGAGCTAGTATTACAACACCCAAGGCTAGCGTCAAACCATTCGATGTTCAGACCCTGCCTATGGTAGCGATTGATCGCCAGTCCAGTTCAACAAGAAACGAAACACCTCCGAGCGTGAACAGCCCTTCAGACGTCATGCCTCCGAGAATGCTCAATGGACCACCGGAGATTCCGCAGACTCTTGCACCGCGAGGAAACGCTGTGATGCAGCCTCTAACTGCTCCAGCCGACTTCGACAGCAAGCCGCGTTGGAATCCGACTCTTTTGGATCCGGACGACCGAACGGTAATGGAGCGAGCTGGTCGCCTGGCTCCAAATCAGTCGGTAGCGGAGGGTTCGATTCGAATGCATGAGGATCGCGACCCGACCTTGTTCGCAGTGGCGATCGAATCGAGAAAATCAAATCGCAACGCAATTCAATTGGTTTCCGGAGTGGAAACTAAGGGGCCGGAATCGGTAGGAAACGCTGTAATCCGTTTTCGTCCGGTCACTGCTCTCAAGTAAGCGGATTTCAGTTACACTAGCGGCTTCCTGGTCACCCTCGCATCCATGTTAGACTGCGAGTGTGGCGAAATCCTAATCGCTGCTTTATCTCCGCCATAACTATTCTGCCTGATGCGAACGTTTCAATTCGTTGCCCTGCGTGGTCCCAATCGTTGGTCTTCATTGGCCATGCTCGAAGTTCACTATCGGAATCATTCTGAAGCGGACTGGTCTGAGCGAGCAAAGCAGATTGCTGGATTATTTTCCCATTTTCTAGAGGCAAAGCTGTTTGCAATAAGCCATCCGCAAAGTGTAGCGAATGCGACTCAGATCATTGTCCAAATGCAAGCGGCAGAAACCGACCCGGAGCTTTGGCTTGCTTGTGCTCGTTGGTTTTCTGCGATGGCGGGCGTACCAACCATGGAGTACGAGGGCTGCATCGAGCAGAGGGGGGATCGCCGTGCTGAAGTTGCTACGGTGCTTGCGATGGAAATGGAGGAGCAATCTCTAAGTGAACGTTGCTTCTTGTTAGCCATCGAATTGATTGACTCGGACGAATTGCTGACGGACTTTCCACTCGGCCAAAAAGTACGGGAGTTGTTTGACTTTGCTGACGATGTACGACTAGGGCCGAGTTCGAGGGCAATTCTTCGCGCTGCCCGTCGCCGCAACATCCCTTACACTCGTCTTAATAGCGGCTCACTTGTTCAACTTGGCGAAGGTAAAAACCAACGGCGAATTTGGACCGCTGAGACCGATGCAACCAGCGCAATCGCAGAAGCGATCGCGAGCGATAAGGACTTGACCAAGCGATTGTTACGTCAAGTTGGCGTGCCCGTGCCGCACGGTCGGGCGGTCAGCAATGCCCAAGACGCTTGGCTCGCTTCTCAAGAGATTGGTTTTCCGGTCGTCGTAAAACCATGCAGTGCAAACCACCAGCGAGGTATTTCTATTGAGTTGACAACCCAAGACGAGATCATGAGGGCCTACGACTTCGCTGTCAAAGCAGGCGAGACCGAAGATATTTTGGTGGAGCAATTCGCAATGGGCCAGCATCATCGTTTGCTTGTCGTAGGCAATCAACTCGTGGCGGCTGCCAAAGGGCACAGCGAACGCGTTGTAGGCGACGGCGTACTAACGATCAAAGAACTGGTGGCTATTGTCAATTCAGACCCGCGACGCGGCGAAGCCTATACGGACCAGCTAGGGACACTTTTGTTGAGCGAACCGGCGATTATCGAACTGAACAAACAGGGGCTCACGGTAGATTCCATACCGGAAAATGGGCGAACCGTGGTTGTACGGAGAACAGGCGATCTGACAACGGATTGTACGGATGAGGTGCATCCTGAGACCGCCGAACAAGCCGTTATCGCAGCCAGAGTCGTTGGATTGGATATCGCTGGGCTGGATGTATTGGCAACCGATATTAGGCGCCCTCTCCTCGAACAAAAGGGGGCAGTGGTCGAGGTGAACGCTGGCCCCTCTCTTTCACCGCACGTGTCGCCGCTCTTTGGCAAGCCTCAAAAAGTAGGGGATGCGATCCTGGACATGCTGTTTCCTGACGGACAGCATGGGCACATCAAGATTATCGGAATCGTCAAATCGAAGTCATCTGATTTGCTCGTGCAGCAAATTGCGGAACAATTGAGGCTGCGCAACATCGACTTCGGAATGGTAAGTCACGGCCAAGCGGGTTTCAATGGTCGCATTGTTGACACGGGTTGTGTCAACGATGAGACGCGGGTAATCGCGTTGCTATGCAATCCTATTTTGACTGCCATTGTCGTACATGTCGATTTGATTCAATCGGCGTCGAATAGCGTCTGTGCACCACGCTTTGATCGATTACTTTTCGCCAACGATTCTTTGAACAAGGAACCTTCCGAGGACGAGTGTGCTGGACTGCGGGCTGTTCTGAATGCGGTCCCAAGCACCGGTTCCATTTTTGGTGACCATCTGCCTGCGCCCGCTTTCGCAAACATCATGAGGTGGAAGAATAAATCGAGCGTAACCCAAAACACGCTTGAGCGGGCCTTTGAAATCAGATTTGTTTAGTCAAGCTACTTTCCGATGCAAAAGCGACTAAAGAGCGCGTCTAGAATATCGTCGGTATAAACAGTACCTGCGACCAAGCCAATTTCCTCTAACGACAAACGTATCTCGCTGGCAATCACTTCGTCCCCTCGCTGATTCTCGGTCGCGTCTTTGGCATGCAATAGCGCCTGAACCGCGTTGCTTAGCGAAGCTTGGCAACGAGCAGCCGTGATGGGTACCACTTGATTGGCATTTTCCTGCTTGGCCGCAGCCCATTCTCGCAGGTCATTCGAAATACGTTCGACGCTCGTGCTATGCATTGTGCTGACCGAAAACGCGCGCTCGTAATTTCGCGTCAGTTTTCGGCCTGTTGATTCGAGATCGCATTTAGTACGAACCAACCACATTGGAGCTTGACTTGGGTTCAATTGCCACTCCAGCGATTCCGAATCATCGACGGATAAACAGTACAAAACCAAGTCGGCGTTTTCGATTTGTTTTTGAGCTAATTGCTGTGCGAGCGCTCGAGGAGTTGTTCCCTCCACGTTTTCAAGCCCTGCAGTATCCAGAACATCAATAACTACATCGCCTAGATTCAATCGCAATCGAACATAATCTCGCGTTGTTCCTGGTTCAGGACTTACGATCGAGATAGGGCGTTTGGCCATCGCGTTGATCAATGAGCTCTTGCCAGCGTTCGGTGGCCCTACGATTGCGACCCGCAGCTGAACCGATTGTGCAGCACGTGATTCCATCTGATGGAGCAACTCATGCACCACAATAATTGCATCGTCAATCCGAGAGATGATTTGAGACTGGCTAATGAAGGAAATGTCTTCCTCGACGAAATCGAGCCCCGCCTCGATGTCAGCCAGCAAGTTAACAAGTGAAGTTCGCAATTGACTAAGTGGTTCCGAGAGTCCACCAGCAAGCTGCGACAATGCTACCTTGAGAGATCGATCGTTGGTAGCATGAATGACCCCGAGCACCGCCTCACATTGCGTTAGATCCAGTCGCCCGGCCAAAAAAGCCCGCAACGTAAACTCACCCGGCTGCGCGAGGACTGCACCATTCTTAATCAAGTGTGACTGGATCGATTGAAGGATGATTGTGTTGCCTAAGCAGTGCAGTTCGACGGACGCCTGGCCAGTATAACTCCGGCCATCGGGCCAAACAAAAATGTCGACGTCGATGGGACCCAGACCCGGCAATTCGATTTTTTGTTGCAATCGCGTTGCTCGCGAGATGCACCCGAATGGGCTCAAACTAGGAGAACAAGCTCTTGCAACTATGGCAACCGATTCGGGGCCCGTGACTCGGACGGCACCGCGGAATGCACCCTCCGCACCGGTTGCAATGGCGCAGAGGGTGGACTCAGTATCGAATCTCATGTTTCGATAAACTTGTATTTCCCTGGCATCCGGACTTCGACTTCAGGTGCAGGGCCCCAATCAGGCTTGTCCGGTCCAAGCTTCAAGTTGCTCGCCAATGCATCCTCCCATTTGATCACTTGGCCTGAATAGGCTGCTTCGCGACCCATGATGGCCATGAGAGTACTCTTGCACATGTAGTCGCCATTGTTGATCGGCTTGCCATCCCGAATCGCTTTCATAAGTGCGACGTGTTCCAACTGGTACATGCTCGGCTTCTTGCCTTCGAATTTCCAATTCGTTTCTCCCTTGATCTCGTTCGCCAGCACGCGTGCAGTGCCTTTTGTTCCATAAATGAAATCTTCCGTCTGATTGAAACAGCCGTCCATTTGACGCGTGGAAGCGAAGCATCGCGTGCCGTCCGCCCATTCATACACAACTGAGAAATGATCGTAGATCTCACCGTACTGGGGCTGTGTCCGTACCTGACGTCCGCCAGTTCCGTAGCAAAGGACAGGTGGAACGTCATTATGAAGCCACATGGCTTTGTCTAAGGAGTGAATGAACTGTTCGACGTAATGGTCTCCGCTCAACCATGTATAGTACAACCAATTCAAAACTTGGTTATGCATGGGGGTCCATTCGGGTTTTGGAGTTCGGCTCCAAAGCGTGCCGGTCAAATAGTTTTCTTGAATCGAAATCAATTCACCAATCGCACCGGACAGAATCTTTTCGATGGTCGCTTTCACTCCGTAGTCATATCGCCAACAAAGACCTGATACGACGCAAAGCCCTTTCGATTCAGCCAGCGAGGATGCGGCCATGACTCGTCGAACGCCTGGTGGGTCAACCGCCACGGGCTTCTCGCAAAACACGTGCTTACCCGCTTTGACGGCAGCTTCCATTTGCGCTGGTCTAAAGCCGGGCGGAGTAGCTAACATGACCACATCAATGTCGGTCTGTAGTATTTTTTCGAGCGCCTCCCAACCGGAAAAGCACTGCTCCTCTGGAACTTCGTACTGGCTTCCAAGCGTCTTCTTGAGTTGGTCTTTCCCCGATTCCATACGATCGTAAAACACTTCTGCGATGGCCGTTAAGCGACAGCCTGCATCAGCGGACATGTTGTCTTTGGCCGCACCCATGCCGCGACCGCCGCAACCGACGAGGCCTACTTTAATGATGTCGCTGCCAGCCGCGTGGACACTGCGATGGAGAAAACTCATGGAGCCCGCAATGGCAGTTGTCGCTACCGACGTTTTTAGGAAAGTCCGACGACTTGCGTCGTTGGGAACAGCGTTTGATGTCCTAGACGGGGTTGGTTTGGCTGAATCGGTTTGGGATGGATTGAGTGGGTCGAAAGTCATTGCGAAAGACCTTTTTTGAAACAGGTGTGAAAGATAGGAATCGGGGGGACCAAAGCTTGCGACGGGAATTCAACAATAACACAACCCGTTGAGCCTATCGGTGTTGCGAAATTTGCTTATCCTGGGAATTCGAAAATCACACAACTAATCGGTTATAACCCAATGAAATTGGTATGCAACACGATCCACTCGTATCCCAACCCAAAATTTCAACTCTTCGCGATGAAAGCGAGTCGGTAACAAGGGGCCTGTCTGAAAATCGTTCAACGCCAAAAAATCAACCCTTGCTTGACAATACTCAGGCTTTACCTGTAAGTATACAGGAATTCAACGCGGATGACGAAGACGCCCAGTCGAACGATGAATCGAATCCGATGCCGCACCTCATGCGAGGTCGCTATTTTCACGAGACAGATCACGCGGTCTTTTTAGACTGGTTGACTGCAGACATGCCTATTGAACTTGAAATCGGTTCGGGCAAAGGGCTTTTTCTAACCAACGCGGCCAAACGAACTCCTGACCGACGTTTTGTCGGATTGGAAATTGCGGCCAAATACGCTTTAGAATGCCAATCTCGTATCGAAAAAGTAGGGATTGGGAACGCCAAGTTTTTCGCTTGTGATGCAGTGGCTGTTCTGGATCAAGACGTTGCAGACAGCTCTCTGGATGCAATCCACGTCTATTTCCCTGACCCCTGGTGGAAATCGCGCCATAAGAAGCGACGGGTCCTAAATGAAAGGACTCTATGCAACATCCAGCGAACACTCAAACCGTCGGGCACACTTCATTTTTGGACCGATGTGCTCGACTACTATGAAGGGACGCTGGAGTTGATCGATGAAGTCACGAATCTCAAGGGTCCTTTTTTTATCAGCGAACCACCGGCTGTCCACGATATGGATTACCTCACGCACTTCGAACGCAGAACGCGCCGAAACGGATTGCCGGTCTATCGCTCTCGATTCACGAAATAGGCTTGAGCTAGTCCTAGGCAGTCTTTATCGCGCTATTCGTTACGTCTATCAAAATACACGGATCTCACTAGAAATATCGCATTTCAGCTCCAATGAAATGCTGCGTCATGACGCATGCATGAAGAATCCGGCCTAGCGTTACTGTTGGGCCGTGAACTTCGACTCTTTCCTTAACCGAGTGAGTACCAACCATGCGAGCTATGACGACTTTAATCCTTTGTTTTTCGACGTTCGCTTGGCTTGCGACGCCCTTGTTCTCAAGCGATTCTGTGTCGATCACGCGGGTAGACGAAGATTGGGAACTGGTCGTGCGCGAACCTTCGCCAATGCTTGATTCACCGCAAATCAGTACATGGATGAGCCCGACGGATTCGCTCGATGGAAAACATTTCGCTACCGATTTCAATCATGCGCAGCGACCCGATTTTTCGTCGGGAGGTTTTCAAGTTAAAGCAATGGATTGGGAATCGCTCATGGACGATTGTATAAGCGACAGTGGCGACAATCTATCCAACGACAATGAAACGATTCGGTGGACACAGCGCATGGAGATTAAAGAAAACGCTTTAGAATTCTCCATTCATGACGGTACGAGTCAATCTTGGGGCACCTTTGGGGGTACGAATACCAAGGTTCTTTTCGATCAATCTCCTGTCGCAAATCTTAATGCATATTCTGTAAACAAGTCCGCCGAATGGGCTGGTGTCGGCTTTGGCGGTAATCGAGTTCAATCCTTGACGCTTAAACGAATTCGCATCTATGTGAACGATCAGCTGGTCGCATCCGTGGATGTGAATCAAGTTATCCAATGAATCTTTCGTCTACTTCCGCCAATAGGATTTTCGAGGTAATCCAATTATGAAAAATCGAAATCGAAATAAAAGGCAAACAGGTCGATACCTAGGTCGTCGAAGAGGAGCTGCTGCCGTTTTTGCTGTCTTCTTAACGTCGGTGCTAGTGGCCATGTTAGCATTTTCCGTTGATATAGGATATTTGGCTGCGTCCAAGTCCGAAATACAAAGAACTGCGGATGCCGCAGCCCTCTCGGGCTGCTGGCAAGTGTATGACGGAAAAGTTGCTGGATTGGTAGAATCCGACCTGAATACGGCTATTGATAACTCAGCATCGAGTGCGGCCCTGATGAATTCCGTCAGCAATAGTGCGCCTGCCCTTCAATCCTCGGGTCTAAATAAAGATATCACTTCAGGTTATCTGTCTAGCCTCTCGAGCGTTGCAACTTTGACGTCGGATTCAAACCAACCGTACCGTGCTGTTCGCGTTTCAGTTCGAAAAACATCTGGGCTCAATGGTCAAATTCCGTACTACTTCGCTCGCATTTTTGGACAGCAAGGAATCGACATTAGCGCGGAAGCTACCGCTGCAATGGCCCTCCAAATCCAAGGATTCAATACTCCGACAGGCGGCAGCAACACGCTTAACATTCTGCCGTTCGCGCTGGATGAAAGTACGTGGCAGGGAATGCTCAACGGCGGCGGGACGGATCAATATCGCTATTCCGCATCAACCGGGCAAGTCTCGTCGGCTGGCGATGGAATTCGCGAAGTCAATCTGTATCCACAAGGAACCGGTTCACCAGGCAATCGCGGGACTGTGGACATCGGTGGATCCAATAACAGTACCGCAGATCTTGCAAGGCAAATCGTCTATGGGATTTCATCCGGAGATCTTGTTGCACTCGGTAAACCCCTGTCGCTAGGAAGCGATGGAACCATGACTTTGAATGGCGACACGGGCATCAGCGCGGGAGTAAAAGACGAATTAGCCTCGATCATCGGCAAAACGCGAATCATTCCGATCTTTTCAACGGTAACCGGCAACGGAAACAATGCTAACTACCGTATTGTGCGATGGGCAGGAGTCAGAATCCTTTACGTGAAACTAACCGGTTCGATGAGTTCGAAGCAACTCATTGTCCAGCCAGCATCGGTATTAGCCCGGGGAGCTATCGTTGGCGATAGCAGCCGTGTTTGGTCAGATGGTATCTTTTCCTCTGTCGTACTCGTTCATTAATGGCTTTCCTGAATCGGTAACCTGATCGCACCCTTCCTGCTGTCGATAAGTGAGAAAAAACTATGATTCGAGCTCTAAGCCATTCGATTCAACCTAACGATCGTTACAGAAAACGACGAAAGCTAAGCCGAACGAGGCTTGGGGCCGCGATGGTCGAGTTCGCGGTCGTGTCACCGCTGATGATTCTGTTTACGCTTGGGATGATCGAGATCGGTCGAATGACAATGGTCAAACAACTATTGGTCAATGTATCGCGGGAGGGTGCACGTGAAGGGACGCTTACGAATTCCACCAACACATCTGTAAAGAACAGTGTTGATGCATTGCTTGCGAAATCTGACATCACGGGCGCGACAGTCAGTGTTGCCTCAACCTCGATACCATCTAGTAGTGGCGTTTACGTTACGGTTTCGATCAGCGTACCCTCCCAAAACGTGTCCTGGCTATCGATGCCGCTATTCATGTCTGACAGGACCGTTAGCGCATCCACCACTATGCGTAAGGAGAGCCTTTAATGACTTGTGCACTATCCAGCCTTCATTCTTGGGTTGAGCCGCTGGCGCTAGTTTAGATGAAGCACTATGCGGAATTATTTCGACCTTCGCTGTCGAAATAAGTTGGGAGTTTACTGAGCCTGAGGCGCTAGCCTGGATATTGCATGCGATCTATTGGATAGCCAAAGTGATGGTCATTTGGCAGCCGAACAACGACCGCTTGACCCGTCGCAGATCGTAACGCGGCACTTCGACAGTTTCAACCAAGCCGCCGAGCAAGCTGGCCTTAGTCGCATCTACGGTGGCATCCCTTTCAATTTCGACAACACAGTGGGATTCGAACTGGGGCGTCAAGTCGGAACTGCAGCCATAGCTCGAATCCTCACCCAGGCGAGCTAGCTCGTTGAGAGCTTAATCCAAAATTAGCTTTCGACTTGACTCAATTTAATGAGCGATACTAGTTCGTCGGTGCTCATGCGGCCAGCTCGATCGGCGCCATCGAGAACTCCACTGATCAACTCTCGTTTGTCAGCATGCAATGCGAGAATCTGTTGCTCGATCGTGTCCTTGGCAACGATACGATAGACCGTGACGGCTCGTTCCTGACCGATGCGGTGGGCTCGGTCGGTCGCTTGGTCCTCGACTGCCGGATTCCACCACGGGTCCATGTGGATGACATAGTCCGCCGCTGTCAGATTGAGACCCGTTCCACCCGCCTTTAGCGAGATCAAAAACAATTCGCCTTCGCCAGCTTGAAATCGGTCGACAGCATCTTGTCTCTTTGCTGCCGGAGTCGAGCCGTCGAGGTACTGGTACTTAATACCGAGTTTATCGAGCGCACCGCGGATCAAAAGGAGATGCTGAACGAATTGGCTAAATACCAACGCTCGATGCTCCCCTTCACGCAACTCTCCAACAATCTCCATAAACAGATCGAGTTTGGCCGACGATTTATCCCATCGCTTGTCAACCAATCCCGGGTGACAAGCTAGTTGACGCAATCGTGTTAGCCATGCTAAAACGCGGATGCGCATTTGAGATTCATGTTCGCTATCGCCAGGCTTAGTGATTTCAGCCAGTGCCGCCATTCGGGCCGCATCGTACTTTTGGCGTTCTTCTACCGAGAGTTCTGCCAATCGAACAATTTCAGTACGATCTGGCAACTCCGAAAGTACTTCCTTTTTGGTTCGTCGCAAGATGAAAGGCCGCACAACACGTCCTAATGCTTTCAAGCGATCTTTGTCCCCTTGCCGTTCGATGGGCTCCGCAAAACTCTTGCGGAAACGGTCCCAGGAACCGAGCAATCCAGGACTGACCGTCCGCATCAGGCTCCAAAGTTCGCCCAAGTGGTTCTCAAGCGGGGTACCCGACAAAGCGATACGCCAATCCGCATCCAGTTGCCGAACAGCTTGCGCTGTCTTGGTTTGGAAGTTCTTGATGAATTGTGCTTCGTCGAGGACCAGAGTATGCCACGATCTCGCCGTGAACCTATCGACGTCGCGCTGTAGCAATTGATAACTAGTAATAATCAGATCGCCAGGTCCGGCGGTGTCCACCAACGTCTGACGGTCGTGTTCGCGGTATAGCTTTGCTTTGAGCGATGGTGCAAATTTCTCCGTTTCCCGTTGCCAATTGATGCCAACGCTGGTCGGAGCAATGATCAGAGCTGCCCCTTTGTTTGCGCGATCTAGCAACACACCTAAGGCTTGTACCGTTTTACCTAAACCCATGTCGTCCGCCAAGCATCCTCCGATCCCCCAATGCGCTAACTTAGCAAGCCATGCATAGCCCGTTTTTTGATAGTCGCGAAGTTCTGCATTGAGGTTAGGTGGTATGACTGGCTTGAGAACCTTTGCTCCGGCCAATCGGTCGAGCGCATCGCGCCAGGACATGTCGGATTCGTAGCTGATGTCGCTTCCGAGCGCCTCTTCGACAACCGCAGTCGCAGCTCTTGAAACGCGGATTGCACCCGAGTCGCTTTGCGAAACGTCCTGAATACTATTAAGTCGCTGACGCAATTGTTCTGAGATCATGGCAAATTGGCCGTCTCCCAGCGGAACGAATCGTCGGCCACCGCGCAAAGCGGTTAGCAGTTCAGCCAGCGGGATCTCAAGCCCTTCGAGCCTTGCAATCCCTTCCACACCAAACCAATCGCGTTGGCTGGTCAATCGAACTTGCAACCGTTGCGGTGTGATTTCACCGATAATTTTCATCGGCTGACTCTTAGGCCAACAAACGGTAGGAGCGTTTTCGCCCAATGATTGTATGCGCTGGAGCAAATCGAGCGCTAGATCCGGATTCTCGGCGATCCAGGTATAAGGACTTTCGTAGAGCAGTTGACCCAGTTCAAGCGCACCGGCGATCTCGTCGGCACGAATCGATTCCTCCTCGAGTGAACGCAATAGCTGAAACCGCCCGGCGGGCGTTGCAACACGCAATCGATCAGGCTCCATGCCGGGAACCGGCTGATCCGCAACGACGTCGCAGGCCACTCGCAATCCAACCAGCAAGCTCTCCTTGCCAAACGGCGACAGATGGATTTCGATATTGGGTTCCAAGGGTTGCTCAGGGCCTGCAAGTCGTTCCGGCAGGTTAATCTGAATCCACTTTGGATCTGCAGCGGCGGCAACTAAGTCCGCAAACTGTTCGGCCGTCTCTTGATCGAGTACCGCTTCGCGACGTTCGGCGGCGTGCAAGTCTTCGATCAAGCGTTTCATCCGATTGTCGATGCTGCTAATCCAAATGCTGCGTTGATCGCGATCCAATCGCAGCATCATCGTTTCGTGGTTGTTGATCGTTCCCATAAAGTAGTCGGGATTATCCCGCAAGGATACGATTTGAACCTCGCCTTGATAGATGCTCGGTTTATAAATGTCTTCGTGTTCGTCGATTCGAACTTCGATCGGACACTCTTTGATCCGAATGGGTGTTTGGAGCTCGTCGTCAAGTGTCAAATGCGGATGGTCTTTAAGCAGCTTCAGGCATTCGCGAACAATACGAGGCGTTTGGCCTCGATAGGATTCCTCGGCAGATTGCAGCAACAAGATCAACATCCGGTCAGATGGGTGAACCAAGGCCGCTTCCTCAACCGTATCTAGACCGTCGCGCAGAGGACGACCCTTGTTCCATCCTCCCTTCTTTCGCATGGTTTGAAGGTATGCGTTTATCTTCACGGTGCTGTTCGAAAACGACAACCGCCACTGGATCCGCATGAGGCGGTCCCGCTCCATCTCATCGGCGGGCGTATCCGGTGCGACAGGTGCATCTTTCAGGTATCCAAGCGACTCGACCAGTTTTCGTCCTGCATGGCGGCCATCTGTGACACAGCTCTCCATCCACTGAATAGCATCGTCGGCCGATTTTCCACTCAATTGCCTGCGGATGTAATGCAAGCAATGAATCTGATGAACGCATGGTTTTACGGTTTCGACGCAACTGCATTGTGCGTTGAGCTGGCGAATGACTCGTCCCCCGCTGGGGTCCATGAGATTCCCAAGCTGCTTGGTATCCAATTCAAACAGAATGCTAGTATTGAATTGTCCGCGGACCGGCGCAACTCCTTGCAATTCGAAATCCCATTGAAGGCTACTTTCGCCTTTCTTGAGTCTCGGCTGATCTTGAGCAGTGTAATAGCGAGCCATTAATAGCTGCTGGGGTCGGATTTTCTTTTCTAAAAGACCAATTGCTTCGAGTATATGGACAATCAATCCGGTCGCCTTGGGAGGGTCCAGTTGTGCCAGGTTCGTCATGCCGTTTTGTTCCGTCCCGTGTTGTAGATCCGTAAAAATCAAGTCCCGTAGTTTCGTCGATCAAGCCGTTCCTTGGCAAGGCGAAATTCACGCTTATAGCAATGAAATAACAGGGCAAAAGAAGTAGTTAAATGGCACAATTGCTCTTAACATAAATCGCAATTCCTGCTAGGAAGCCCTCGAACATCGTCGATTCGATAGACCAGCCATTAATGTCGCTTTGGATTACCTCCTGTCTTTGGAGTTCCAAACCGGCATCGAATAATTGTTCATCTAATTTTCAAGTTTTGTGAAGCGCGCCGAAGGTGTTCCACGCATTGGTTGTAGCAGCTGTCTCGCCGAGACAATCCAATGACATCGTAAGCTTCTTACCTTCGGACACTTTTCTCGGAACATAACTAATCGGTATTTGGACAATTCGTGTCCCGCTTAGCATTAGTTTTGCAGTGATCTCGACACACCCTTCAAACCCACACACCTTGTAAGGCGAACGATTGCAGCAATCGTCACGATCGGGATAATGCTGCACATAGCGAGTCGCCTTTGCTTTCCTTGTCTCAAGGAATCGCGAGTTGTCAGTTTATTTGGCGGATGACTTCGAAAGCCACTGCCATAACTCGGTCATGGGTTTGAGTTCGGCTTGAGAAACAGCACCCCTTGCATACGCAATCCGGTTGTAAAAAACCCCCAACAGGCTCAAGTACTCCTGCTGTTCGGGATAACGACGAGCAAGTCGACGTATAAACTCCTCAGGCGTTTCGTCCTCGCGCCGCACCACGCGATGCTCGTAACCCCACGACAACACGGCTCGATACATATAGCGCACCATTTGCTCTCGACTCCAACCGCTTCCGGCCGCAAATGGATTTGCAAACGTATGAAAGGGAGGATAAAGATCTGCGATGGTCGTTGTGACCTCGTCCACCAGTTCCAATGGAACGATGGATTTATTTTTGCGCCCCAACAAAGCGCGAAGCCAATCGCCAAAGTCCTTGATGGACGTGGCCAATTCCCTTCGGTACTTCACTCCAAAAACAATGGATACAATTAACAATATCAACATAACCAACCACTGCAATCCAGCTGAAAAATTCCATTGAATCGCCATTGAAGGTACTTGTTGATTCTGTTGTTGCTGTTGATTCTGTTGATCCGGAGCTTGATCAGGCTGCCGCCGTTCGGCCCCATCTTTGTCCTTCGGAGGAGGCTTCTCACCGGCCAGCGGATTTCGTTCTTCAGGTTTCGACTGGTCGTTTTTGTCGACAGCTGGGTCATTCTTCTTAGGCTCGCCTCCCGGTTTTCCTTTTTTGCCGTCGCCCTGCTTGTCGCCTTTTTGCGTTCCGTCAGCCGATTGGCTCTTGCCGTCCTGCTGGCCATCCGATTGGTTTTCGCTTGGCTTTCCGTCCCCCTGCTTGGGATCGTTTTGCTGGGCGTTTTTATTCTCTTGCGGTTTTTGATTTGCCGCTGGTTGACCTTGTGGTTTGCCCTC
Source organism: Pirellula staleyi DSM 6068 (assembly GCA_945900945.1). GTDB lineage: Bacteria > Planctomycetota > Planctomycetia > Pirellulales > Pirellulaceae > JBKCUI01. The sequence continues at coordinate 22,146 of CAMDKL010000022.1, read as the reverse complement.
AACTTCTTTTCCAATTTTCGGACCTTCGCCCTTAGCACCTTCGCCGCCCCAACCCCATTGACTCACTTTCAAGTCGTCTTGGCTTGATATGCGAAACGGTAACTCCATCGATAGGAATGATTGACTGGGGATTGGCAGGAGTGAAAGAACAAATAAAACAGTAAAGACACTTGTCATCCCGATCGCCAACCAACGAATCGCAAAAGAGGTTTCCATTGGAACACCGCGTTCCCGCAAGTACTTTCGCAACGATAGGAGCGAGATCAAGACTAGCAAAAATAGGGAACTAAGAAGATAAATGAACAAATAGGTAAAAGCCCAACGACGATCACCCGGGCTTTGAATCACCATTTGTCCTAGCCCAAACAATGGCAATGCGAGCAAAGCAAAATACAAAACCCAGACACCTGGATTGTGTTTGCGTTTTGTTCCTGACTTTTTCTTGATTGCCTTACCATTCGGAGACTCCGCATTTGCGCTAGCCGCCCTTGATTTTGGCATTGTCTGATTGCGTTCGCTTTTAACCAAACCGAGCGACTGCAACAGTCCGACGCCTGTGCTTTGCACTTGCTCATTCATCGAGGTGCAGTCAAACGTAATTCGATCTGCGAGCACAGCGACCATCACCAACAGGCAGATCAGGATTGGAAAACTAAAGACAGCCATAGCTCCACTTACGACGAAGAACTGCGGGGTCACAACCAAGGTCGCAGCCGCGAGCACGAACATATAGGTGTATGCTAACTGTCGACTTTGCTCGATGGCGATCCGAGCAATCAAAACTGCCGCAACCGTGTAAAGACCCAAAATCCACATCAATCGCTCTGTGAAAGATCCTTGGTAGCAAACGGTGATCACAAAATAGACGAGTGACCCAATCATCCCGATGATGAATATCGGAGCGGTCGCGGCTAAGAAGAAATCTAAACCTTCAGGTCGAAGCTTCTTTTCGATCGCCATCGGGGCCACTTATCCTATTCGATCTTGGAGGTAACGACTCTCAGAAGCTCTTTCTCATGGTTGGCCAACAGTTTGCCCTCCCAAGGCAAAAGCCAACGATAAATCGCTATCGAACCAGCGAGCCATAGTATCGACAACAGAAAAGCAAATGGAAAAAATTCAGTACTGGGAATAAATCGATCGATGACCCATTCTAATCCGAGTGGCAGTAAAGCCAATGCGGTTATTGCAGGCATGAACATACTCAACACAAGACTAAACAAGATGGGGACAAGATTGAATTGCTTTGGTTGAATGCTACCTGCAGCCAGCGGAAAGGGAGTCAAGATGGACATCACATTTGTCAAAAGACCGTACAGTGGCAGGATCGATGCGGATAGAAATAGCGAGCAAAGCATTTTATCAATTGCCATTCCAAAGTAGACTCCAATTGCCAAAGCCAGGAGTAAGGATTGCAACAACAGGAAGGGGGCGGTAGCCAAATTGCGACCGAGCAAAATGCGTTCACGTCGAATGGGTGATAGAACGAAAGCCCGAAACCCCGCTCGGTCGTAAGCAAAGTAGTTGCCGAGCAAGCCTGACGTGATGAACAGACTGCAGGCGGTGAAACCCACAATGACCGCTGCTTTGAGTTCATCGATCCTCGGCAATTGCCAAGACTGCAAGACTCCAAATAGAATAAAGGGAGCGATAAGCGGTAACAGCAGATAAAGCTTCACTTCCGGCGCGCGCGTCATGGACTGCAACGTCATCGTGAGTATCGCTGCCGTCTCTTCGGATACGAATGGGACGCGGCGCTCAACCAGTAGCACACTTTTCTCGTTCCTCAATGGAACTTCGAACACTAGCCGCGTTGTTCGGTCCTTTTGATGGACAACCGCAGCCCATGCTCGTGGCTCCGTTGCACGTGAATCTGTTTGACCTTGGTAGAATCGGATTGTTTGTCGGTAGTTCCTTTTCAGAGAAATAAAACCCACAAACGCCATTGCGCCGGTGAGCCAGAATACATGCAGTGTTCCTGACATCATCGACTCAACACAGCCAGCCATCCACAGCGGTGGGATCAATAGGTTGAATAGACGAATGCGTCCAATCCAAAGCGAGCTCGATGCGAGGTTCTTTGTCGTTCCCGCTTGATCAATGTCGTCTGGGGAAGTCTCGATTGCTGAAATAAAAGGAATAGGAGATTCAGCTTCGATTTGCGATTCCATTTCCGAATCCGACAGGGCATCGGAGGTAAGCTGAGGCAGGGCGGCGGGGATCGCTACCCTCGGCGGAACAGGAAACGCTTGAACGGGGGCTCGCTCCGACCCATTCTTTGCAAATCGCGTTGCAAAGAAAGCCGAAATCTGTGAGATCACGATGATGCAAAGTGGCAGCGCAATCATCACCATTTGACGCCGTCGCGGATTGGACATGATAGCTGCCAGCCATCCTTGCAATTGATACGTCAGCGCGGTTATGGCGACCAAGAAGAAAGCAAAAGGAATCAGAAACAAAAGTGAAATCGGTCCAATAGAAAAGTAGGATCCGAAAGTGAAACCGAAACAAAATGCACACAGAGAAAGGAGCGTCATGCTCATCAACGTGCTCAAATAATTGAGAGCAAATGCCTGCGAGAAAGCCACGGGCAAATGCAAGATGCGATCAAAAGTGATTGCGTCGCTTCGTTGAATGTCGGTAGCCACATGGATCACCCAGATAAAGCAGAACAGAGCGATGAAACCATCCCATAAAAGGAAGTAGTTTTCGCGAGGTACAAATCGCGGAACCCACGCCCCCAATATTCCTCCCATGACGAACAATCCAGCAGCAGCCATGGAAAACGACACTAGCAATATGGTTGCAAGTGCCTTACCGAGCGAGGATCCATGCCGCAATTGGTTGGTTCGGATCCGCCAACGAAGCCAAACAAACGTCTGAAAGTGATTCAGCGTATTGCTCAGTTTGGAATCGCGTAGGATGGATGGTGACACGGTGGACTTACTCAGCTTTGTTCAAGCCACTCCAGTCTGGCGGTTTGATTCCTGTCAGCACCCGTGGCCTGCAAGAAGCACTGCTCCAAGGAGCCATTCAAATGAATCGAAGCCATTGAACATTGCTGAATCAACTGACCATTCTGGATTATGCCGACATGCGTACATAGCCGTTCGACAATTTCCAAAACGTGCGATGTCAAAAATACAGTGGATCCTTTGTCAACAAACGTCGATAGCAGATCGCGTATCGTCAACGACGCTACCGCATCCACTCCTTCGAACGGTTCGTCGAGAAAAAGTAACTTGGGATTCGGCAGCAAAGCGGCAGCCAACGAAAGTTTTTTACGCATCCCATGCGAATACTCAAGGACCAATTTTTTGGTCTCCTTTTCGAGCGTTAGCAAGTTGAGCAATTCGTCGCTTCGTTGGCGGATCGTCGCGCGTGCCAAACCATGAATGCGGCCAATAAAGATGAGATACTCGATTGAAGTCAGGTTATCGAATAAAGCCAGGTTTTCAGGAATCACGCCGATGTGCCGTTTGACTTCGAGCGATTCAGCATGATCCAACATGTTGCAACCGAGAACCGAGATCGTCCCCGTGGTAGGGCTCAATAGCCCTGTCAACATTTTAATCGTCGTAGATTTGCCTGCTCCATTTGGACCGAGAAAACCATAAAACGTCCCGCAATCGACTTTTAAGTTGACCGAATCGACTGCGATCTGGGTTCCAAAAACTCGAGACAATTGCTGGGTTTCGATAGCGTTTTGCGTCACAAGTAGCCCGTGAAAATGAGTTCGATCGTTTATCGATTTAAAGGTAGCCTAAATACAAACTTAGAGCTTTCAACTCGAGCTGACTACGCTTGAATTCTAAGCTCTTTCAGCCATTTATAAAGATCCGTGGGCCAGGGCATGCGAAACGATAACGGCTCGTCCGTCATCGGGTGTTTCAGTTCTAAGGTCGCAGAATGCAAAGCCTGTCTTGGAGCGTTGCTTCGGTCCTCCGTTTGGTCGCCATCGAGCGATCGGTTGTAGATGGGTTCTCCGCATAGCATATGTCCCGATTCGGATAAATGAATTCGGATTTGGTGCGTTCGCCCTGTTTCTAATTCGCATTCCACCATCGAATATTCCCCAATCAACTCAATGGGGCGAATGTGCGTGACTGCACGTTGGGCAGACGGATCCAGTTCAAGCCCAACGGGTTTCGTTCCGCGTTTTCCATCCCCGCGGTCTCGAACCAAAACGGTATCAAAAGTCTGCGTTTGCGGGTGGCCGTGAACCACTGCGTGATATTTGCGAATGACTTCATGCTTCCTAAAAACCACGCCCAGCATCTGGGCGATTGAGGGCGTTCTAGCAAACAGCATCAGCCCGCTGGTATCTCGGTCTAACCGATGCACGGCAACGACCGCAAATCTCTTCAAACGAATGGTCCGCTGTCGCTGCTCATCATGAGCAGACAAACGGCCTCTGGTTTGACGCGATGCATTTTTCCCCTCTTTGGCCTGGCGTTCGGTTGCCGTAGGCCGCGACTGAAAATGTGCTTCTAAAGCCAACGGTAGGAGTTCCTCAAGAGTTGGCTGCAACTGCTTGCGTTTTTCCCTAAGGAGGCGTTCCTCGAAATGACGTGTGGAAGTAATTCCGGGTGGTTTTTCAACGACCACCAAAAAATCATCGACGTAGACGATTTTTACATGGGAGGGCTGAACCGGCTTGGGGAGCGACTCCTTCCAAAGCTTGACAACGTCTTTGTCCGTGACTTTGCGGGCTTGGTCCAAACAAAGATTGCCGTTGACCTGTACGCGACGCTTGAGGATGGCTTCACGCGTTTGGCCCCAGCTCCACTGACTCATTCGCTTCTTAATCGAGGCTCCGAGTGTCTGACCGTTGTCTTCGTCACTCAGATGGAACAATTGAAATGGAGCTTGATTATCTTTAGACATAGATGGCATTAACTACTGCCAAATGCGGTCGTCTTTTTTCCACATTGTACCCGATTCCAAAGCACCTGCGACCGCATCATTTGCTTTTAGATGGCTGACGGTTTCCCAAGAGTCTACCATCACACCCCCACTGGCTGTAACCACCCAGCCCTGAACTGTTTTGATAAAGCTGCATTGCGGATCGATCGCAGTTGGAACTTCGAACTTGGCCAATTCCACTCTCGCAGTCTCACCCATCAGGCCGGAAAGATCGCAATGGGAGAGGGATTGCAATTCTTGCGATTCGATCAGAGCCGCAACAATGCACATGTCCATGACGTTTCGCAAATCACCGAAAACGGTATCTTTTGTGGCGAGCTCCTCCAATTTTTTGGTAAAAAGATCGGCCCATTTCTTTGCGAGGCGATCCATCTTGCCCGACTGCTTAAAGGACCCGTCATTGGCAACCTGTTCTGATTCGGTGAGCGTCTTGATCCCTGGTCCTGAAATCCTCCAAGCCATGCGGTCCTGGCTGTGCTCGATTGCAGAATAGTCGCATGCCATCCACCATCGTGATTGAAGCTGCGTGAGGTTGGCCTGTTGACTCACCATTTCAAGATAGCTGGGCAAACCAGCCACAGGTGCTTTGGCAAGATTCATGCCGTAGAGCTTCATGCGAAAATCAGCAGCCAGTATCACCCGTGCCATGTGGCTATCGGCAGGTAATCCATCCAATTTGATTTGCTGTGGCCCAAAGGCTTCGACCATTGCAGGCTCGAGCACTCTTGGATTGGCGCTCACACTTTTCCCCGAATTCTTCAAGAGTTGTTCCAGCTTTACGACCCCTTCTTTGGTCGGTTCGATGGAGACAGAGATACCCGTCTTCCGAGCTTCGAATACCGTTTTAAAGGCGCAAAGCAAATCATCCAAGTACAGAACCGGACGACCACTTTTCGCACCCACCACTGTCCCATTCGAACCAATCTTCCATGGTTCCGCCGGGCCAGACAAAACTATGTCTTGGCGTTCCGGATAAACGAAAACGTTTTCGATTCGTGTCAATCCACCGAGGAAAAGTACCTCCTCGGGTAGTGGCTTTTTTTCAGCAATGCTTGAGAGAACGATCTTCTTGAGGTTCTTCAATGAAATGAGTCGACGATCTGTAGGTTGATTGAGCTCCCCTTGCGGACCGATCAAACGAGAGCGAAGATCGGCCAAAGCCGTGTTTTGTTCTTCTGCGGTCGCTGCTTGCAGCACCCCGTCAGGTCGAATGCTTACGCCCCCAACCACGCGAAACTGGTTGAAATTACCGTTGCCAATTCCGCCTATTCCGCCACCAACTCCACCGCCAACTCCACCACCGCCAACTTGCGCCAGAACCGGCACTGCCCAAAAGCTCAAGGACACAGCGCCCGCTGTTGCGATCATGCCGATCGACAGTTTCAGTCGGGCACAGTACGAGTTCGATCCGTGCATGCTTAAACTTCGAAACCACATAATCGAAACTCCAAAAGAAAGAGGTGACATTTTTTTGACGAGAACAATGGAAGATTGACGGTGATAGCCACCAACCCAACTGTATCCTATTGTTGGGAGACTCGGACTAGAATTCTAGTCTATAACCCATCAAACAGACAAAATCTCACCTCTAAGAGTAATTTCGGCAGCTCCGTGATGCAACCAAACAATTCCTCGGCATACCTTATTATTCGCCAAGGACACCGATGGACGGACGTTTTTAGGCTCGAACCTGGACATCCGCTCATCATTGGGCGTGCTTCTTCCAACGAAATACCGATCGCCGACGAACGATCAAGCCGGCGACATGCCGAAATTTATTTCGAACTTGGGGAGTGGAAAGTCCGAGATCTTGGTTCGCGAAATGGGACCTATGTCGACGGCCAGAAGCTGGAAGGGGCCAAATCCCTTGTTGCGGGGAACCAAATAACGGTCGGATCCTGTCGGTTGACTTTTGCAAAATCCCTTGATGAAGTTGTGCCGCCACTGGAGGTCGATGAGTCTTCGCCTCAGTCAACGGCGCATACACAGACCGAAATTCCATCGATTATTCACAGACAATCGAAATCTTCGATCCTCGATCCTGCTTCGCTGCAACTCGATTCCAAAGTGGCGAAGAATTCTCAACCTGGTCCGCATCGTCCTATTCCTGCAGTGGCTACCGAGCTTTTGCAGCTAGCATTCGACCTGGCACGCGAGCTTTCCGTCGCTTCGGCGTGCGAACTTGCGTTAAACCGGTTAATGCTTGCCACAGGTTGCCAGTCGGGTGGAGTCTTGAAACTCGAAGCTTCGAACAAAGAACTCCCTAAGAATACCGTCTCATCACAAACCACGGTTTTGGCGGCGTTGCAGCGCAGCGGCAAAGCTTACCAGCCCGTTGCGGACGCACTCGTCGCAAATGTCCGCCGCGATAACACAGCCATCTTGGCTCGCAATGTTAGCTCGGATGCCTATCTGGTCGGTTCCCAAAGTGCCCCGTCCTCCATGTCCACCAAAGCCAGCCACGTACTGACGACCAACAGCGTCATCGTGGCACCGATGCGCATTGGGGACCAGACGATTGGCTTGTTGCATTTGTACTCGCGACTAGGCGATCCGGACTTAACACCCGATCATTTGGAAGTAACTTTGGCTGTCGCAGACGTACTGGCTGTTTCCCTGGACAACATCTTTCGCCAACAGTCACTAGAAACCAAACTTAAGACATCACGCAGTCGAATTTCCGAGTTGGAGCAGCAACTCGGCCATGCGGTGGAATGGATTGGCCCATCCGCAGCTTTAAAACAAATACGCGACCAAGTACAACGCGTCGGCCCAACCCACGCAACCGTTTTGATCCGCGGCGAAAGCGGGGCTGGTAAAGAACTTGTCGCCAGAGCCATTCACGATACGAGCCAACGCGCTAATGGCCCCTTCGTCGCTCTCAATTGCGCCGCATTGACTCCAACTCTCCTTGAAAGCGAATTGTTTGGACACGAAAAAGGTTCGTTCACAGGGGCGACAGATCGCAAGCTTGGGAAATTCGAACAAGCCAGCGGCGGTACGATCATGCTCGATGAACTCGGCGAGATGAGCCCTGAAATCCAAGCCAAGTTTTTGAGAGTCCTCGAGGGGAAATCATTTGAGCGTGTCGGCGGCAGTAAGCCCATTCAAGTCGATGTACGCGTTATCGCAGCCACGAATCGCGATTTGGAACAAGCCGTTCGCGACGGCAAATTCCGCTCAGATCTTTACTTTAGATTGCGAGTCATCGAACTTCTGGTTCCACCGCTTCGGCAACGACCTGATGATATCATGCCCCTCGCAGAATATTTCCTTCATCAGTTTATCGCTCGATCGGGGCATGGACCAACGGGTTTCAGTGAACGTGCCAAGCAAGCTATGCAAAAGTACAATTGGCCAGGAAACGTTCGAGAACTGCGGAATTGTGTGGAACGAGCCTTCGTATTGGCGAACGGTCCGCTCGCAGAACCTGAGGATTTAGCACTCTCCTACCTGCAAATTCCCGGGCATCCAGCCTCCGAAGCGGCTCCAAAGAGTGCGAGCCTGTATCAAGAAAAGACCATTGAGGAACTTGAGCAACAGCATATCGAAGCGACTTTGGAATACACCGATGGCCAAAAGAATCGTGCAGCAATCATACTTGGAATCGAGCGATCTACGCTCGATCGGAAACTAAAGAAGTTTGGGAGCTCCTAAACCCGCAAGTTGAAAGGCCATCTAGCCTAGGCAGGTTAGAATCCCTATCGTAACCTATCGCGGACGGCTTGCCTTACATGGATGGACCAGGATAAACAGGATACCGAACTTGATCCTGTGCATCCTGTCTATCAATGTTGTTGTTTTTTCGAGCATCGCAAGCCGAAAAACTAAGCGCTCTCTTTGCGTTGGGGAACGCTCTTGTAGTGCCTAAGCTTGCCGTCTTTAGCATCGACATCGATCGTATAAACAGTGCCTGCTTCTTGGTCTGGCAACTCAAACATAATGTCCATCATGACGTCTTCGATAATGCCACGCAGTCCACGAGCTCCGACATTTTTCAAGTGTGCCTTTTGAGCAACACCCTTCAGAGCCGCATCGGTCAAATGCAACTCGCAATTTTCCATACCAAAAAGTGCTTGGTACTGTTTTAGCAAGGCGTTCTTTGGTTCGCTCAACACTCGGATCAAACCTGCCACATCCAGAGGAAGAAGTGAAGTGACTACTGGCAATCGCCCCACTAATTCGGGAATCATGCCGAATTCCAAGATGTCGTCTGATTGCACCTGCGCAAGCAGGGATGCAACATCGCCCTCTTCGCGAACATTGGAACCAGGTCCAAAACCGAGTGATTTCTTGCCAAGTCGCTTACGAATAATGTCGTCGATGCCAACAAACGTTCCACCGCAGATGAAAAGAATGTTGGTCGTGTCGAGCTGAATGTATTGTTGCTCAGGGTGCTTGCGGCCGCCTTGCGGCGGCACGTTGGCAACGGTACCTTCTAACATCTTCAGCAGTGCTTGCTGGACACCTTCGCCGGAAACATCCCGAGTGATCGAAACATTTTGGCTGGTCTTTCCGATCTTATCGATTTCATCGATGTAAAGAATTCCGCATTGAGCAGCTTCGATATCAAAATCTGCTGCATGTAGCAATTTCAGCAGCAAGTTCTCTACGTCTTCGCCAACGTAACCTGCTTCGGTTAACGTCGTCGCATCGCCAATCGCAAATGGAACATTCAGCATTTTCGCCAAAGTCCTCGCCATCAAAGTCTTTCCACTTCCGGTTGGGCCAACGAGCAAAATGTTTGATTTCTCTATCTCGATATCCGAACCGTTCCAACCCGCCGTCAAACGCTTGTAGTGATTGTGGACGGCAACTGCCAACGCACGTTTAGTCGGCACTTGGCCGATTACGTATTGGTCAAGATGCTCAACGATATCCCGCGGTGTCGGGGTCTCGCTGAACAATTTTTTGGACGACGGACGTCGACGTTGCTCCTGGTCCAAGATGGACTGGCAAAGTTCAATGCACTCGCCACAAATGTAGACGTCCCCTGGTCCCTCGACGAGAGGACCGACGTCGCGGTAGCTCTTACGGCAAAACGAACAGAAAGCGTTCTTTTTGGTGGTACTTCCGCTGCTGCCGCCGCCGCTATTGCGACGACTAGCCATGACATCCTTACTCGACGGCATATTCGACTCCTAAACTAGTTGGCCACACTCGTAACGATCAGAGAAAGGGCTCCAAAAGCTAAGTCGTGACTGACGGTTGGACATGTTTTATGTGGAAGCTCGATTGGTTGTTTCAATTCGTTGACTGGAGAGTCAAAGCGTTTGAATCGAACCGGGCATCCTTGTCCACAGTTTCGAGCCGATTGGTTATTTACTTATTTTTGCAAGGTAATAGCAATCCTTGCGAGTCCGGCCTCCCAGACCGAATAACTTCAATTTATATAAGTTTAGCATACTCGCACGATAGATTCAGTGACTTTTTTCGTTCCCGCCGCTAGTTGGGTCCTCCGTTGGTAAAGACGGCCGACGAGGCTTCTCTGCTATCAACGATGTAATCTTTCGGAATTCTGCGTCGCTAATGTCACCCCCACTCCGCATTTCCTCGAAATTCTTTTGTACCAAGTCATGCAGCGGGACGTCCTGAGTGTTGGAATCGCGCAACCTTGCCATCACATAAATTGCCAGCCAACACACAGCCAACAAAATCAGAACACCAAGAACAGCCTGAAAAGTTGGAGTGGAAAGAAGTTTCCAAATCCAAGCTCCCCAAATCTCAGGTCCAGGGTTTTGTGCAGTATTCATTGCGGTGAAAAATCAAGCAGGATAAATTTATTTCCGATGCGACGCGATGTCTAGTTTACCTGATCTGTCCCGAGATTCCCTCTCGCTTGCACGGGCGTATCTTATGCAGCAGGCATCCCTCAAGTCCAGGCTTTTTAGCCTTAAAATTCCATAATTTCTAGTGGCACAACTGGGAATTGTAACAACACGCTCGAGTTGCTTCGACGGTCGACGAGATGCGAGCTCGCTTCTTGGAGTTTGTTTTAGAAAATCCGGACTTAAACATCGAACAAGATCCCTCAGGCGAGATCGTTATCATGTCACCCGCTGGCGCTCAAGGATCTTCTAAGAATAGCGAAATTGCGTTCCAGCTTACCGGCTGGGCTCGCCAACATGGCGGCTGGAGCTTCGATAGTTCCGCGATGTTTTTTTTAGCCAACGGTGCGAAGCGCTCTCCGGATGCTGCGTGGATCCAGCCAGATCTTTGGGAAGCAGCCCGCAGTTGAACTACGATTGGATGCGATAGATGCGTAGATGTGCGTCGGCATGCGCGACGGCAATGCGTCGGTTATCTGCCGCTAGGCTCATTCCTCGACCCTCATTTTTGAGTTTCAATTTGAAGAACTCGTTAGCGGCGTCTCCCTTCCAATAGTAGAGCCAACCGCCACCACCGCCGCCTGCCAATCCAATCCAAAATCCATCCGGATGGTAGGCGATTCCCCAAGCAGCACCGCGGGTTTTTTCTTTGGATTCCAAAAACTGAACGAGGGTCCCCTGCTTCCAGTCCACCAGGGCTACAGCGATTTCGCCTACCCCCGCAAAGGCATTCGTCACATTGGTCATACCACCAATCGCCATCTGCACTCCGTCCGGCCGAAATCCGATACATCGAGCACCACCTATATCGGCGCGAAAAGTTGTGTCGTACTTGTGAAGCGCTTCGATCTTCACAATATCTCGCATGGCAAAGTCACTTAACAAGTCCCAGGCTTTGAGAACGCCTTTAAGATCGCACGAAATCAGGACTTTGCCATCGGGTGTAAAACCAACGTTGTAGACGTGCGACTCGTGCCCTTTCAATTCGCGAATGAGTTTTCCATCGTCGGCGTTCCAGATTTTAACCAGCCGATCGTTGCCGCAGGTTGCGATCGTCAGGCCATCTGAGCTGTGCGATACTGCCCGTATCCAACCTTGATGCGCATCAACAACTCGAATCGCTTCCGGTTTCTCTGCCGCCGCAGGCCACCAAGCGAGTCGACCATCATAGCCGCCTGTCACGAGCCAATCACCCTTGACGGAGACCTCCATTGCACGCACCCAACTATCGTGTGCCGTGAAAGAAATGGAGGTCTTCAGATTGGGATCATAACGGTGTACAAGATTGTCTTCCGCGCCGAAGAACACATAACGATTTTGTGGATCCCAAATGCAGCTCGTTAGGGGTCTAGTATGTTTGTATTCGCTTTCCAGCTTTATTTTTTCTGGTTCGGTTGCTTTGTCAGCGATAGTAGTCATGCTAACAATTCCTTGATGGAGCTCTTGGCGGGATCCGCAATCGGATATTTGCGACCGCCGACCTCAAACTCCCCTGTGGAATCGACACCTACCGCTTGAAGGATTGTGTGAAACAAATGTCCGTGGTCCACTTCGCGATCGACGACCTCTGTTCCATTATCGTTGGTTTTTCCGATGACTGCGCCGGGCTGAATGCCAGCCCCACCCAAGAGAACACTCCAGGCCGTTCCCCAATGATCGCGACCATATCTGGAATTGATCTTGGGCGTTCGTCCGAACTCAGACATAACACAAATGAGCGTATCCTCCAGCATGCCTCGCTCGGCCAGATCGGATACCAAGGTGGCAAAGGGTAAATCGAACTCGCCGAGCTGCTCGATATGAAAGTCGAAATTCTCGTGGTGGGTGTCGTAGTTCGAGTGGTTCACTTGTACGAACGGTACTCCTTTTTCAAGCAGTCGCCGTGCCAACAAGCAATGTTGCCCAAACTCGCTGACGCCATATCGCTCTTGGTCCGACTTAGGTTCTCGCGTGACGTCAAAAACTTCACGCGACGCCAAAAGATCGAGAGCTTGATCGTAAGAATAGGTATACGAATCGGTATCGGCAGTTCTACGTCGTCTGGCAAATCGATCGTTTACTTGGGATCGGAATGCGTTCCTGCGTTGATCGTCTTCGATCGAAAGTGACTCGGGGCGAGTCGTGTACTCAGGCGGTTTCCCTTCGTTCATCACGACGCTGCTATACTTTGGGCCAAGATAGGCCGCTGAGCTGCTACCTGTCCCTGCCCCGCGAATGAGAATGTGACCTGGCAGCGGAAAATTCTCGGGTGTCAGCGACTTGGCGACAACCGCCCCTAAATGTGGATAATCGGTCCCCGGAATTCGCTTCCGACCCGTAGTCATCTCAATTTGGCCACGACCATGATCGCCGTTCTTCGTGTTTAAACCGCGGATCAGCGACAAGCGGTGCATCTGTTTGGCTGTGTGAGGCAGCAATTCACTGATATGAATCCCTGGAACGGACGTCGGAATCGCTCGAAACGGACCTCCGGTATCCGTGTTAGGCTTAGGGTCCCAGGATTCTAACTGGCTCACTCCACCATGTAAGAACACATTAAGAATCCGCTTGCTGCCGCTCTTGAGTTGGGCCGCGATCGCAGGGTTCGCAATAATCAGATCACCAAGTCCAGGGCTCAAGCTTGCGGCAACACCCAACGAGCCCGCAGCCATTCCACTAAGGAAAGACCGACGGCTACTTAGGTGTTCCGTCGATCGACACGAAACCATGCATTTCATTGGGTATCTCCTAACTAATAGTTGAATCGGAACTCGGTGCTCGACAACAGCGCCCAACCCAATTCGCAGATCGATTGTGTACGGCGGTCGCCCGATTGCGATAGCAATTTCGAAATATCATGGCGCTCTACATCGCTTGCAGGTCGAGACAAAATGGCAAGATAGAGCTCATTGGCAATCTGATCGGTATCGTCCAGATTGCTCAACCGCTGTATCAAATTGTTATTGGCGGGCTTAAGCAATCCATCGACAACAGAACCATTGCCGATGAACAACGCTTGATTCACCGTCGCCTGGAAATCCTCGCCAGGAAGTCCTCCATAGAGACCTACAAACTGAGTGACCGTCCCTCGCAGCTGATCGATCAACATTCCATGCATCAATCGCTCTTCCAATGCATTCCTGTCCGATTCCTTTGCGTTTTTTAACTCCTCGGGCGGCGTTGCTATGAGCTTAGTTCTAGCTGCTTCGATCTGCTGGTCCAAGGAACCAGTCGCCCGCATAGTGCTGACCGCCAACTGCACGGGCGTAAGCGGTTTGAGGGCCGCGATCTGATTTCGATTGGTCCAATGCTGTACCAGAGACTGCCAAGCGGACTCGGCTTTGGCTGCATCGCTCTCGCGCACTTTCGCGTAGTCCGCAGCCAGTTCGCAAACGGCTATCTTTTGCGTGATGGCTTTCAAATCGTAGTTGGCATCTTCATAGCTCAGGGATGCAGAAAGATAGAGACGCTCGACTGGCTCCAATTCCTCGCGTCGAACTTGTTCGCGAACAGTCTCGTTGATTTCGGCTTGAGCTTTCTTGAATTCGAGCTCTGTGGCCTCATGGCTGGCGGACATATCCGAGTGCTTTTTCGCAGCCAATTTGTAGGTGGAGGTGAGCTCGGAAGCACGGGTTTCTAATTTCTTAGTGATCTCCTTCAAGGATTGGTCCTCAGGTAACTTACTAACAGCGTTGGCGCTCGACATAGCCGCTTCGCTCACGGCAAGCGATTGTTCTTGAAGTTTTGCCGCAGCCTTCGCGGCCGAAGCAACTTGAGGCGACGATTGATCGGATTTCCTTTTTGCATCGCCCGCTTTCTTTAATAGCGGCGGGATTTTTAACGTAGCAATCTCATGCCGATGAAGAATCTCATCGTATGCAGCCTTCGAGCTCTTCGCTTCGGTTGCAAGTGATTCAACAATTGGCGTCATGCGATCACGATCGCTAGAGAGCTGTACCTGTCTCGCGGCAATGTCACGAAAGTTTACGGTGGTCGGGCTCGGACCATCGCAGGCCCGTTGGTACGCTCGCGTCAATGCGAACTGCCGAAGCATGGGTCGCAACTGAAAATTGTGTATCGCAACTTCGTCCGCAAGCAATCGCAGCAATCGTGGGTTTACCGGTGGATTGTCGGAATGATGCAGATCGATCGGATGGACGATTCCACGCCCAAACATCATCAACCAAAGCCGATTTGCGATGTTACGGCGGAACTGAGGGTTGTTCGACAACACTGTCGAAAGCGCTTGACGACGACTGAATTTTGGCTTACCTGGATTGTCCTTGGTTGGCTCGATAAAGTAGGCGTCGCTGCCTATCATTGTGGGCTCATCCACAAGTGCAGAACCCCTTGGCGGTCTCGGCAGAGCGCTTCCATGGCCACTTCCTGTAAATACCGAACTGAAGCTTGCCTCTCCATCGGCTTGCTCCGATAGTTTTACGACTTTTGATTTGGGATCGGTAAACAAACGGATTCGATGCCAATATGCAAACAACCCGTAGTAGTCGTCTTGCAAGTAATCCTTTACCAAAGGATGGTCATGGCACTGAGCACACTGCAAATCTATTCCAAAAGCCAGCCGGCCTATGTCACGGGTAATCGCATTCGGTTCGGCGTCGCGATTGAGAATGAACTTGGCTGACACGCCACCCTTCGGATCGTCTGCGTCCATGAAAATAAGTTCTTGAAAGAGTTGATCGAGCGGTTTGTCCGAAGCGATCGAATCGATCAAGTAACGCTCCCAATCTTTGACAGCAACTATTTTATCGCTGCGGCGTTCCAAAAGAATTACGTCCAGCTCGATCGCCATGTGCCTAACAAAATCCTGGCTCAGGATCAGTCGATCGACTACCATCTCACGTTTGTTGAATGATCGATCAGCTAGAAATGTGTTCACTTGTTCGGCGGTTGGGATCGTACCAGCCAAATCCAAAGTAACGCGACGGAGGAAGTCGGCATCGCTACACAATGAAGCTAGTGGACCGATCGCATCGTTTTCCACCAACTGATCAATTCGCTGATGAAGTGGCAGCAGTATAGAACTATCGTTTGATGACTCCGTTTCTAGTACCAACCCTGTGGCCCCGAAACACAACCCTGTGGCCCCGAAACACAACCCTGTGGCCCCGAAACACAACAGCCGGATACCAAACAGCAATGCTTGTCGGAACGATACGATTTGTCGGAACAAAGCGAATTTCAGCATAATGCAAAATCTTCGGTGGGAGGGCTGTAAATCAGGGGTCGCGGCTAAATGGCGGGAAGCGACTGGGAATTATCACAATAGCCGATGCGAGCCACCACGTCAAATTCGCGGCCCTGCACCACAGAAGACAGATCGCCTTTTAGTAACGAACCTAGGTATACTATTCGTTTGTTGTCACACCGGTTTCGATCGACTATGCACCGTCACAAAGGCTAGATCCAGATGAAATTAGGAAAGGTTCCAAACGCACGCTTCAAAATTGCGTTCGTGTCATTTGTCATGAGCTCTTTATGTCTTGTGATTTGGCAATCGCATTTTTGCAATGCTATTGCCGAAACTTTACCTGTCACCGCTGCAGTCGATTCGGTAAGTCGTGAGCTAACTCAAATCGTCGAGAAGCAATCGGCGTCGTGGAATCGTGGTGATATTGCCGAATTCATGGTGCCGTATTGGAATGACGATCGATTGACTTTCAGTTCAAGTGGCAAGACAAAACGTGGATGGCAGGCAACCTACGAGAACTACAAAAATAATTACCCCGACCTCGAAACCATGGGGAAACTCACGTTTTCGGAACTTGAGACACACGAGCTAGGACCTGATGCGATACTCATGCTTGGTACTTGGCACCTTGAGCGGACGTCACTTATTGGCGGCAATTTTTCATTGGTGTGGAAACGCATCGTTGGCAAATGGCTCATTGTGCATGATCACTCGTCTGCGGTGCAACCGTAAACGACGCGGTGGTTTATTTAGTCGCGGGAGGTTGTGGCAGGCACGGCGAGCTCCGAAAACCAGCTTAGAAGCAGTCGAGGGAGCCCCGACCAATCGTAAAGGAAATCGCCGATACCGCTAAATCCGTTAAGAGCATACGCAGCTACCAAACCGGAAACGAGAAAATTCGCCGCAGGCAAAAACATCCAGCAAAATTTACGGCCTAATCGACGTGTCTCGCTGGTTCCTGTTCGGCACTGGATCGCTACCGCTGTAATGTGATAACTGATGCCAAACCCAAGCACAAGGCATCGTAGCGACTGAAACAAAATCAACGAAACGAGCCACAGAAGGATGGTTGCGGTGGGAACAAAATAAGGTGCTGCTAGCATAACCCAATTGCCTCGACCGAGCCAGCGAATACGGGACCCTTTGTTCTGGTTGGCCCCGTATCCGATTACGGGATGAAGCATAGCGAACGCCAAAATCGACTGGGTTAGGTCCCGTTCCAATTCAACAAGCTGCCTCGCGAAATCAGTCTGAGCCAGTCTCGTCCGCACCAAAACCACGAAAAGTCCCACGCCAATCACAAACAGCAGGGAATAGACGGGGTAGGCTTGGACCTGAAAAAGCAGCTTCCACCAAGCGAAAAAAGTCCAGGGGAGCGTCAAAACCGCCAGCAATGCCGCTGGCCACTTTGTCAATTCCACCAGACTGTCAATTCGTTTGGAAATCATAGATAACGGTAGTGCAATCGCGTGTTGTGAGTACTTGACCATCCATTGACCTTGGAATTTAGAGCAAGACCGTTAAGCTTTCGGTTTACCGTTGAGTTATTGATTATCGACTCGACTTTTGGTTGGAAGGCAAACTGGTTATTCGCGGTTCCCATCTGAAAATTCGAAATCATTACCAAATTTGAGTTGTCTATGAAAATTGTTGAGCATGATGTTGTCGTCCTGGGTGGTGGTCCGGGAGGGTACGTGGCTGCCATACGTGCTGCTCAGCTCGGTATGAATGCAGCTTGCATTGATGACAACCCCAGTTTTGGCGGCACCTGTCTCCGAGTCGGTTGTATTCCTAGTAAAGCATTGCTGGAATCTAGTCACCTGTACCATGATATTAAAAGTGGTTTGTCCAACCACGGGATCGTTGTCGGGAATGTCAAGCTCGATCTCGCTGCGATGATGAAACGCAAGGATCAAGTAGTCCAAACTTTGACCGGTGGAATCGACTTGCTCTTTAAAAAAAATAAAGTCACTCCCTACCGAGGCAAAGGGCATCTTCGCGACGCCAACTCGGCTGCTGTCCAAATTGGAGACGAAACAGTCCTGCTCAAAGGCAAACACATTATCCTAGCCACTGGCTCGCGTCCAGCCACGATGCGAGGCGTCGAGGAAGATGGCGACTTGATAGGAAATAGCACTACGGCTCTTGCGTACCCTGCCGTCCCGGAGCGACTAACGGTCATTGGTGGCGGCTACATAGGCTTGGAGTTGGGAAGCGTATGGAATCGGCTGGGTAGCAAGGTAGTCGTTCTTGAGGCCATGGACCGGATGTTGCCAGGTATGGACCAAGAATTAAGTCAACTCGCTTTCCGAATTTTTAGTCGGCAAGGTATGGAGTTTCGACTGAACTCCTGGGTGGAAAGCGCACGGGTCGAAAATGGCAAATGCGTCGTACGATGTAAAGGCGCTGAGCCGATTGTCTGTGATCGAGTCTTGCTGGCTGCCGGTCGTGTGCCCAACTCGGAGGGGATCGGGCTTGATTCGTTCGGGATTGCAACCGACAAACGAGGCTTCATTACCGTCGACTCCAACTACCAAACCTCTGCACCAGGAATCTATGCTATCGGCGACCTTATCGGCGGCGCGATGCTCGCGCATAAAGCCATGGAGGAGGCAGTCGTGTGTGTCGAGCGCATTGCTGGAATTCATTCCCACTTCAATTACGACTGCATTCCGGCCATCGTTTACACGCACCCAGAAATCGCAACCGTCGGCAAGACCGAAGAGCAACTCAAGGAGGCAGGGATTGAGTACAAGAAAGGCATGGGTGCCTATGGAGCCAATGGTCGCGCTCGAACTCTCGGCGAAATCGAAGGACGAGTGAAAATCCTTGCCGATGCCAAGACCGATCGTGTCCTAGGTGTCCATGTTATTGGTGCTCGAGCAGGCGATCTCATCGCCGAAGCGGCTATCGCCATCGAGTTTGGCGCCAGCAGTGAAGATATTGCCCGATCCTGTCATGCACACCCAACACTTGCCGAGACCTTGCACGAAGCGGCATTGGCGGTCGATAACCGAGCGATCCACTCCGCATAACCAGATTCAGACTACTCCAATCCAACGATATCCTAGATGCCACGTTACAACCCAGCCGTTATCGAACCGAAATGGCAAGCGTATTGGGAAAGCAACAAAACGTTTCGCACCCCCGAAATGCCCGCAGGAGAGAAAGTCTATATTCTGGACATGTTTCCCTATCCAAGCGGTGCAGGTCTGCATGTGGGACACCCCGAGGGATATACGGCCACCGACATCCAGTCTCGGTACTGGCGCATGCGTGGCAAATCGGTGCTTCACCCTATGGGCTACGATGCCTTCGGCCTGCCTGCCGAAGAGTATGCAATCCTCCACAATGTTCCTCCGCGGGTGAGCACGGAAACCAACATCGCCACTTTCACACGCCAGCTAAAGGATCTCGGCTTCTCGTACGACTGGGATCGCTGCCTAGCGACAACCGATAAAGAGTACTTTCGGTGGACACAATGGATTTTCTTGCTCCTATTCGATACGTGGTTTGATCTAGAACAACAACGTGGTCGGCCCATTGCGGAACTTGCTGTTCCTGCGGACGTAGTCGCCCAAGGACAAGACGCCGTCGCTCTGTTTCGAGATAAACACAGACTTGCATACCAAGGTGAAGCGTTAGTCAATTGGTGCCCTGGCTTGGGAACCGTTTTAGCAAACGAAGAGGTTATCGATGGAAAAAGCGAACGCGGAAACCACCCAGTGCAACGTATGCCGCTGCGGCAATGGATGCTGCGTATTACCGCTTACGGAGACCGATTGATCAGCGATCTGGACGGGCTTGATTGGACGCTCGGGATCAAGAAACTACAATCCGATTGGATTGGCCGCAGCACGGGTGCCGAAGTGGACTTCCCGATCGTCTCACCCTCGGAGTTTCCCAGTTGGCAGAACAACCGAATTGGCCAGTTGTTTCAGGACAGCATCCCCGACGACGTACTCCGTATCTACACGACACGGCCCGACACCCTGTACGGAGCAACCTACATGGTTATCGCTCCAGAGCATCCAGCTGTAAAAAAGGTAACGACTACCGATTCTGCGGCGGCGGTTAAGCAATATTGCGATGCGGCAACATTCAAGAGCGATCGAGATCGCACCGACGGCGACAAAAGAAAGACCGGTGTATTTACAGGTGCCTACGCTATCAATCCAGTCACCTTCAAACCGATTCCCATTTGGATCGCGGACTATGTTTTGATCGGTTATGGAACCGGTGCGATTATGGCTGTGCCTGCACACGACGAGCGAGATTTTGAGTTTGCTAAAGCATTTAATCTATCCGTCGAATGCGTTGTCGAACCGCCACAGCATGAATCCGATCGCGATAAGATCCTTAACGGCGATAGGTGTTTTACAGGTGCAGGGCTTGCGTTGAACAGCGGTTCGCTCAATGGACTTGGCACGCAAGAGGCCCTGGATAGAATCATCGCCGAATTGACTGCGAACGGAGTTGCAAGACAAGCTATCAATTACAAATTGCGAGATTGGTTGTTTAGTCGGCAACGCTTTTGGGGAGAGCCGTTCCCAATCTTGCACGAGCTGGACGCGTCGGGAAAGCCGACCGGCATCATTCGAGCAGTGGATGTCAAAGACCTCCCTGTCGATTTGCCTCAACTCGAGGATTACAAGCCGCATGGCAGGCCCGAACCGCCTCTTGCCAAGGCCGACGATAGCTGGCTCTACGTAACCATCGAGGGCAAACGATATCGACGCGAGACCAACACGATGCCCCAGTGGGCCGGCTCTTGCTGGTACTACCTGCGTTTTATCGATCCCAAGAATTCGTCCGCCATCGTGGATCGCGAAAAAGAAAAAGCTTGGATGCCGGTGGATTTATACATTGGTGGTGCAGAGCATGCTGTCTTGCATTTGCTCTACGCTCGCTTCTGGCACAAAGTCCTTTTTGACCGTGGCTATGTTTCACAAACCGAACCGTTCCATAAATTAGTCAATCAAGGAATGATTCTCGGCGAAGTGGAATTCACGGGTTTCAAAACCTTAGACAACCAGTGGGTAAGCACCGTTCATACCGAAAAGGGGGAGACAGGATTCGTTCACACCAAGACGAAAGAATTACTCTCAACGGTTTCGGTGGCTGATAGCGAAGTAACCAAGGTCGGGGACAATTTCGTATTGGTCTCAGATCCCTCCATTCGCATCGACAGTCGCGCGCACAAAATGTCGAAAGCTCGTGGAAACGTAGTCAATCCCGATTCCGTTGTATCGGAATATGGAGCAGACTCGTTGCGGCTCTATGAAATGTTCATGGGGCCTTTGGAAGCGACCAAGCCGTGGAGCACAACAGGAGTCAATGGCGTCAGAAACTTCCTCGATCGTGTGTGGCGATTAATGGTTGATACCCATGCAGAGGAAAATCGGCTCGTCGATTGCATTCAAGATATCGCGCCGACGGCCGAGCAAAATCGGGTCATACACAGCACGATTATGGCAGTCACCAGGGACATTGAATCTTTAAGCTTCAACACGGCGATCGCTCGCATGATGGAGTTTGTGAACTTCTTTACCAAGGAAACGGTGAGGCCTAGACAAGGCATGGAATCGCTTGTCCTTTTGTTGTCTCCTTATGCGCCCCATATGGCCGAGGAACTATGGCAAGCACTTGGGAATGATCACTCGCTAGCATACCAGCCTTGGCCGAATTTCGATGAGTCGCTAACCCGTTCTAGTGAGATGGAAGTGCCATTGCAGATCAATGGCAAGCTTCGCGCCAAGCTCGTAGTTCCGGCTGACAGCAACGCGGAGCAACTTGAGCATGCGGCTCGCAATCACGAGAAGCTTGCAGAATGGCTAGATGGAAAGCAGATCGTCAAAGCGATTGTGGTACCAGGCAGAATGGTCAATTTTGTTATCAAGTAGTTGTCCGGTGCGTCTATAGTCTAGGCAACCGGCCAATAAAAACGTACCAACGAACCCACTTCTGGGTGGGACAGTTGGTTCATGCGGAAGTTCCTTGATGACTGCCACGCCTAAAGGTGATTTGACGCTTATTTATCTCGCGTGAATCGACCGTCCTACCCAGATTGCCGGTCCTACGATGTGTAATGTGGGTTGCTCAACACACTCGATTTAACGCGACGATTGAAACAGGCTTTAGACTTTACGCAGTCTATGGTTTATTGAATGCACGGGTGGGGAACTATTCGGACGCTCCACCATT